>JAZNDD010000193.1:0-2233 GCA_045587865.1 Faecousia sp. | reverse complement strand
TAGTCGGTATTCTCAGTGTTCCGCAGATGATCCTGGACCTGGTGTATGTGATGTATATCAAGAAAACGATTTCTGCCCTTGAGAATACGGCCGGTAAAAGCTTTGAAGCATTGTGTGAATAGAGGATATCTATGAAAAAAGTAGAGTTTGTAAAAGTCAGATCCGAGCTGTCCGGATACGGCTTCCATAAGGGCACCCGATACAGCTTTGAGGGTGTGGAGGAGACGATCCGGCGATATATTGAAAATGGCTGGGAGTATTGCGGATATGTGCCCCTGGAAACCAGAGGCACCGGTGACATTGAGGTAATGTCATTGGTCTTCCAGCGGGAGCAAACCTGAGATTTGCTGTTAAGCATATAAGCAGAAAAAAGACGAATGACGATTTGGTTGTCAATATATCCCAAAAGACAGATAGCCCCGGAGTTATGAACTGCTCCCCGTCAAGTGGACAGTGAAATAAATAAAAGATTTTTGCACTTCCGGTAGCCGGTATGGTTACCGGAAGTCTTTTTAGGATGCACGGCACTGCGGTACCGTGGGAACCTCAGGAAATGTCAGGACATACTGTCCAGCCATTTTCTGAGGTTTTGTTATGCTGCCATCAGATATTGTTCATGCTTCTCCATCGGTGTCAGGACGCCCAGATTACGCTGTACACGGCGGTTGTTGTAGTAGGTGATATAGTTCTCAATCATCGATACAAGCTCCTCACAACTTGTGAACCGCCTGCCATAATATCGTTCGCGCTTCAGAATACCCCAGAAGCCTTCCATAGGACCATTGTCAATGCACTTGGCCACTCTGGACATGCTCTGTCTCATCTTTGCTTTCTTCAGCTTGTTGTAGAACGCCCGGTTGGTATACTGGAAACCTCTGTCGCTATGAAACAGAGGGTGTGCGTTAGGGTTGGCTTGAATAGCAGCATCCAATGTGTCAAATACAAGAGGATTATCGTTGCGGTCACGGATAATGTAAGTAACGATCCTGCGGTCATACAGATCCAGAATCGCACTCAGATACACCTTGTGTACAACAGGTCCTTCGTACCACTTAAACTCTGTTACATCGGTCAACCACTTCTCATTGGGCATAGTTGCATGAAACTGTCGGTTCAGCCAATTCTTTGCGATGTGTTGCGGATTAGCTGCCTGTCTGGTGCAGCCATTGTTCTTATACTTAATGGTAGACTTGATATCCAGGCTGCGGCAAATGCGAAGTACCCGCTTCTCATTCACATTCAGTTTGTGGTCATGGGTCAGATCATCCTTGATGCGGCGGTAACCTTTGTCTGGATTCTCAGTATGGATTTGTTCCATAATCTCCGCAATCTTCTCATTTTCCATCTCTCTGGCACACTTTTTGCCGCTGAGCCAGCGGTAGTAAGCTGCCCTCGACACGCCCAGCAGATCACAGGACAGCTCTACAGGATCTCCAAATTCTTCCTTGTTTTCTTTAATTGCCAGATAGATATGAGATTGCCGTACTTGACTCAGCCCCGCCTCCTTTCTATCTCCTCCAATTTTTTTAGCAGGTGATTCTCTATTTCCAGCATCTTCAATTTGTGTCTGAGCTGCTCAATCTCGATCTGTGCCTGCTCCAGTTCCGTCCGGGGCTGCTGGTCCTTTTTCCGCTGACCCCGACGATCTTCCAGTGCGGTTTCTCCGCCTTCTATGTACTTGAGGGTCCAGCTACGGGCCTGCTGATAGCTGACATTGTACTGAAGCGCAATTTCTCCGTAGTTCTTGCCGTTGGCGATGCACGCCTTTGCAACAGCGATCCTCTCGGCTTGGGTGGTTTCTCTTCCTTTGGTCATACGGCTTCCTCCTGCCTGTTTCTTGAAGTCCTTATGACCATTATACACCTTAATCCAGTTTCTGAGTTGCTTTGTATCACGAATTTTGTATTTTTTGCAAATTGCTCTTATGCTGCCTTTACCCGAAAGATAATCCTTAACCGCAGCCTCTTTCAATACAGGATCGTACCGCCGATTTCCTGTCCTTGGAAGAAAGGCTTGCACTCCCTCTGTTCGATACAGCCGCACCCAGTCATCTACTACGCTGGAATGAACTCCTGCACGATCTGCAGCACCATAGACACTTATTTCTCCGCTGATGCAAGCTTTTGCTATTCGTATTTTTTCTTCTGCTGTTACTTTCCCTTTCCTTGGCATAGAAACACCCCCATAAAAGACAGTTTTCTTTTTCACTGTCTCTTATGGGGGTAGCATATCA
>JAZNDD010000192.1:0-3461 GCA_045587865.1 Faecousia sp. | reverse complement strand
GGAGAAAAGATGCGTTGCGAGATGCATACTTGGAAAGCCTTGGTTGCCAAGTGCTGCGGTACGCAAATTCTGATGTTAATTTGCGATTTGAAAGTGTTTGTGAAGATATATACAACCATATAAAGGAAAAGATAGAGATTGCGTGAATACAACACATTGTTGTACACCTCATCAGTCGCCTTTGGCGACAGCTTCTCCTCAAGGAGAAGCCTTTGGTGGGGCCAAATGAGGGAAAACTATGGAATTTATTACAAATTCTCCGGAGGAAACGGAAGAAGTGGGGCAGGCGCTGGGGCGGGTTTTGAAGCCCGGAACAGTGCTGGCATATACAGGCGATCTGGGGGCAGGGAAGACCGCATTTACAAGAGGTCTTGCCAGAGGACTGGGGGCAACGGAGCAGGTTACCAGCCCCACTTATACCATCGTCAATGAATACCTTTCCGGGCGGATGCCTCTGTTTCATTTTGATATGTACCGCCTGCGCTGTGCCGATGACCTGTGGGATATCGGCTGGGAGGATTATCTGGACCGGGGCGGCGTATGTGCTGTGGAATGGAGCGAAAATGTAGAAGATGCAATGGATGGGGCGATCCGGATATCCATTGAAAAGACAGGAGAAAATACCCGCCGTATCATTGTAGAAGGAGGGGAAGCACTTGCTGATATTAGCCTTTGAAACTTCTGCCAAAGCAGCATCCGTTGCCCTTTTGGACGGAGAAAAACTGCTGGGGGAAAGCTATCAGAATACTGGGCTCACCCACAGCCAGACACTAATGTCGATGGCAGAGGATTTAATAAAAAACTGCGGCTATACGCCTGAGCAAATTCAGGCGGTGGCGGTGGCAGCCGGTCCGGGCAGTTTTACCGGCGTGCGTATCGGTGTGGCGGCGGCAAAGGGCTTTGCCTGGGGTGCAGAACTTCCCTGCTGCGGTGTTTCCACCCTGGAGGCAATGGCACTGAATTTGGGCGTACATAAGGGCTTCGTTCTGCCGGTTATGGACGCTAGAAGAAATCAGGTCTACACGGCTACCTTTTATGCAGACAGCGGAAAGTTGATCCGTAAGACTGAGGACCGGGCGATCAGTCTGGAAGAATTAGGCGCAGAACTAAAAAATCTGGAAGAACCTGTTTTTTTAGTTGGAGATGGCAGTATTTTGTGCTATAATACTTTAAAAGAAGAAATTCCGTTCCTTGTTTGCCCACCGGAGCACCGCCTTCACCAGCGGGCAGCAGGGGTGGGTTTGGCAGCAGTCAGAATGCTTGCAGCAGGTGAAAGCTGCGACGCAGGTGCGCTAAGTCCCAACTATTTGCGCCTTAGTCAGGCAGAGCGGGAACGGCTAACAAAGTGTAATTCCAGCGGGGCGTGACCCGCACATATAGATAAAGGAGAAAAGGTGCTATGAGCAAGGTATTCGTATTGGATCATCCCCTGATTCAGCACAAACTGGCAATTTTGCGTAACCAGCGCACCAGCGTTAAGGAATTCCGGGAACTGGTCAGTGAGATCGCAGGACTGATGTGCTATGAGGCTACCCGCAATCTGCCTACCAGAGAGGTAGAAGTGCAGACTCCTGTGGCAATGGCAAAGTGCCGGATGCTGGCAGGCAAGAAACTGGCGATCATCCCCATCCTCCGTGCCGGTCTGGGTATGGTGGACTCTATGGTGGATATGATCCCCTCTGCAAAGATCGGTCATATTGGCCTTTATCGGGATCCGGAGACCCATATGCCTGTGGAGTACTACTGCAAGCTGCCCGATGACATCGGCAACCGCCGTGTATTTGTGGTAGACCCCATGCTGGCTACCGGCGGCAGTGCCATTGCGGCCATTGACTTTTTGAAGGGTCACGGCTGTAAGAACATTGTGATGATGAACATTATCGGATGTCCCGAAGGCGTGGAAGCCGTGCAGAAGGCACATCCGGATGTGGACATCTATCTGGCGGCAATGGACGAAAAACTCAATGAGCACGCCTACATCGTTCCCGGTCTGGGCGATGCCGGCGACCGTATTTTCGGCACAAAGTAAACAGGAAGGGTGCGTTGCAAGACGCACCCTTTTATAATGCAAAGTGCAAAATGCAAAATGCAAAATGCAATGTAGGGGCGGCAATCTGCCGCCCGTTTATCCCGCCATCGTCCCCTGCGAAATCATTGTCCATTGGAATATTCCACAGCCGTCCACATATTATCCACAGGTTTATCCACAAAAAAGGTGATTTTACCAAGGTGGGAAAAAAACGGGAAGTTTTTTCCTTTGGGAGCGTATATAATGGCTTTGCAACCAAAATAATTTACCAAATGAAAGGAAAAAATTACTATGAGAAAACAATTCACCTTCTATCGTTCTTTTTGGGAAAGCGCGGAAAAATTACAAACAAAGCGGGAAAAACTGGAATTTTTTGAAATGCTCTGCCGCTACGCTCTGGATGAAATCGAACCGGATCTAAGTGGGAAAAAGTCAGGCGCTGCAACGATTTTCTGCGCCATCCGACCTACACTGGAACGGGCGCACAGACGGTCAAAAAGCATACTGACTGGCAACAACTTGTACTAACTAGATAAAGTAAAAGTAAAAGTTAAAGAGAAAGTAAAATATATAGATATAGTCATAGTTATAGTTATAGTTACAGATATAGGGAAGTGGAAAACCTGAAAATTGGTTTTTTGCAATAAAAGATAAAAATATCGTGAAATAATGGTTGAATTTCTCGGCTTGGTGTGATACGATATAGAAGTATCGATATGGGTGGAGTATGCCCATTGCATTATATACATAAATATATGGAGGAAAGCAACACAATGTCTGTAATGGAAATTATGGAAAAACGCAGCGCATTTTCTTTTGAGGTATTCCCCCCCAAGACGGATGTGGGTATGGAGAAGCTCTGCGGCAAGGGTGGCGTGCTGGAACAGCTGTACACGCTGAACCCTGACTACATCTCCTGCACCTATGGCGCAGGCGGTACCAATGTAGGTAAGAACCTGGAAGTGCTGGACAAGATCGTGAGCGACGGCAAGACCACCGGCGTGACCCACTTCACATGCATCGGCAACACAAAAGAAGGTATTAAGGACCAGCTCCAGACTTATCTGGATCACGGTATCGATCATATGCTGGCTCTGCGCGGCGACCTGCCCTTCGGCTGGACCGGTACGGGCGGCGATCTGCACTATGCAACCGAACTGGTTAAGTTCGTCCGTCAGGAGTTCGGCGAGAAGTTCACCATCGCAGTTGCCGGCTCTCCCGAGGGCCACATTGCCTGCCGCAGCCTGGAGGCTGACATCGCCTTCCTGAAGCAGAAGCAGGACAACGGTGCTGACTACATTATGACCCAGCTTTGCTGGGATATGGACCAGTTCCGCTACTGGCTGGATGCGATCCGTGCCGCCGGTATCTGGATGCCTGTGGATGTGGGTATTATGCCCATCCTGGATCAGGCTGCTACCATCAATATGGC
>JAZNDD010000191.1:0-18815 GCA_045587865.1 Faecousia sp. | reverse complement strand
AGCAGGACCGTGACCCTCGGCATTGACGCAGTAGGGAGAGGTAGCAGCAGGACCGCCCCAGATGGAGGAACAGCCGGTTGCGTTGGAGATATACATCCGGTCACCGAACAACTGGGTCAACAGACGTGCATAACTGGTTTCAGCACAACCTGCGCAAGAGCCAGAGAACTCAAGCAGAGGCTTCTTGAACTGGCTGCCCTTAACAGAGTTGTCTTCCATTTCGGGCTTCTGAGCAACCTTGGAAACCATATAGTTGAAGACTTCCTGCTGAGCCAGTTCGGATTCCTGAGGAACCATAGTAATCGCCTTGGTGGGGCAGACGCCGACACAAACGCCGCAGCCCATACAATCCAAAGGAGATACAGCCATAGTGTACTTGTAAACGCCCTTGCCCTTGCCAGCCTTGATGTCCACGATGCGGGAAGCAGCGGGAGCGGCTGCAACCTCAGCCTCGTTCAGTGCGAAGGGACGGATGGTTGCGTGGGGGCAGACATAAGCACAGTTGTTACACTGGATACACTTGGTCTCATCCCAGTGGGGAACAGTAACAGCAACGCCGCGCTTCTCGTAGGCAGCAGCGCCCAGAGCAAACTGACCGTCAGCATAGTCAGTAAATGCAGAAACAGGCAGGCTGTAGCCGTCCATCTTGCCAACAGGGGTCAGGATGTTCTTAACAACAGCAACGGTATCTGCAGGACCTTCCAGAACAGTCTCGGTAACCTTAGCTTCAGCATTTGCCCAAGCAGCAGGTACATCAACCTTCACATAAGCGGTAGCACCGGCGTCGATGGCATTCCAGTTAGCATCAACAACGTCGCGGCCCTTCTTCAGGTAGGAAGCCTCAGCAGCAGCCTTCATATAGCCGATAGCCTCTTCGCTGGGCATAACATTTGCCAGGGAGAAGAATGCGGACTGCAGGATGGTGTTGGTGCGCTTGCCCATACCAACCTTAATAGCCAGGTCGATTGCGTTAATGGTGTAGAGCTGAATGTTGTTTTCAGCAATATAGCGCTTGGAAGCAGCATCCAGGTGATGCTCCAGCTCCTCCAGAGACCACTGGCAGTTGATCAGGAACACGCCACCGGGTTTCACGTCCTGAACGATCTTGAAGCCCTTAGTGATGTAGGAGGGGTTATGGCAAGCCACGAAGTCAGCCTTGTTGATGTAATAGGGGGACTTGATGGGCTTGTCACCGAAACGCAGGTGGGAAACGGTAACACCGCCGGTCTTCTTGGAGTCGTACTGGAAGTAAGCCTGTACATACTTGCCGGTGTGGTCACCGATGATCTTGATGGAGTTCTTGTTAGCACCAACAGTGCCGTCGCCACCCAGACCCCAGAATTTGCACTCGATGGTGCCTTCAGCAGCGGTGTTGGGGGAGACCTTCTCTTCCAGGGAGAGGTTAGTCACGTCATCGACGATGCCAACGGTGAACTCGTGCTTGGGAGCGTCCTTAGCCAGCTCTTCGTAAACTGCAAAGACGGAAGCGGGGTGGGTGTCCTTGCAGCCCAGACCATAACGACCGCCGATAACAGTCACGTCGTTCTTGCCGGCCTTTGCCAGAGCCATAACCACATCCTGATACAGAGGCTCGCCCTGAGAACCGGGCTCTTTGGTACGGTCTAGAACAGCAATCTTCTTTGCAGAAGCGGGAATAGCAGATAGCAACTTTTCAGCGCAGAAGGGACGGAACAGGCGAACCTTTACCAGACCAACCTTCTGGCCGTTAGCATTCAGATAATCGATGACTTCTTCTGCAACGTCACAGAAAGAACCCATACATACAATTACACGGTCAGCATCCTCAGCACCGTAGTAGTTGAACAACTGATAGTTGGTGCCCAGTTTTTCGTTGACCTTAGCCATATACTTCTCAACCACTGCGGGCAGAGCATTGTAGTGGCTGTTGCAGGCCTCACGGTGCTGGAAGAAGATGTCGTCATTTTCGTGAGAACCACGCATTGCGGGGCGCTCGGGGTTCAGGGAGTGTTTGCGGAAAGCTTCCACAGCCTCCATATTGGTCATTTCCTTCAGGTCCTCATAGTCCCAGATAGCGATCTTCTGGATCTCGTGGGAGGTACGGAAACCGTCAAAGAAGTTGATGAAGGGAACACTGCCTTCAATAGAAGCCAGGTGCGCAACAGCGCCCAGATCCATAACTTCCTGTACATTGGACTCAGCCAGCATAGCAAAGCCAGTCTGACGGCAGGCGTACACGTCGGAATGGTCACCGAAGATGTTCAGCGCCTGTGCAGCAACAGTACGGGCGGAAACATGGAACACAGAGGGGAGCAGTTCGCCGGCGATCTTATACATATTGGGGATCATCAGCAACAGACCCTGAGAAGCGGTGTAGGTGGTGGTCAGAGCACCTGCGGCCAAAGAGCCGTGAACGGTACCTGCAGCACCTGCTTCGGACTGCATCTCAACGACCTTTACAGTGTCGCCGAAGATGTTCTTACGGCCTGCAGCGGACCACTGGTCAACATAGTCGGCCATGGGGCTGGAGGGAGTAATGGGATAAATGCCAGCTACTTCAGTAAAGGCGTAACTGACGTGGGCAGCAGCAGTGTTGCCGTCCATTGTCTTGAATTTTCTTGCCAAGATAAAATACCTCCTAAAGTATTCAAATTTCGTCCCATATATCATAGCACTTTCTTTTCAGTTTGTAAAGTCGTTATCCGGGATAAAACGCGAAAAAATATATGATTTGACAAAAAATACTATATTCTGCTGGAAAAAAGAATTGTCTTTTGGCAGATTATGGAGTATATTAAGTGCAGTAATGACAATAGGGAGTAACTGCTATGATTTGTAGTGTGCATACAATGGGAATACAGGGAATTCAAGGAAGTCACGTGGTAGTGGAATGCTATATTACAAACGGTCTTCCTGCCTTTGATATTGTGGGTCTTCCGGATGCTGCTGTGAAGGAAGCAAGGGAACGGGTTCGTGCGGCATCCAAGACCAGTGGACTGCGGTTTCCCACCGGTCGAATTACAGTCAATTTGGCACCAGCGAATCTGAAAAAGGCAGGTACGCATTATGACCTTCCGATTTTACTGAGTGTCTTGTGTGCTACCGGTGCGATCCGTCGTCCCAGTTCGACCAGTGCATTTTTTGGTGAAGTCAGTCTGGATGGGCAGATTCGTCCGATTTCCGGTATGCTTCCAATGGCAATTGCGGCTCGCCGTTCCGGTTTTGAAACACTGTATGTTCCAGCAGAAAATGCACCGGAAGCGACTCTTGCAAGAGGACCTGCCATCATACCGGTACGAAATCTAAGGGAACTTGCACAAGCGCTAAATGGAGAAATCCAACTGGAAGAAGAACAAATTTGGGTGCCGGAAGAACCCTTACAGGAATTGCCGGACTTCAAGGATGTTCTCGGTCAGGAATCGGTTAAGCGGGCAATGGAAATTGCGGCAGCCGGAAGTCACAATATTTTATTGATCGGACCTCCCGGTTCCGGCAAAAGTATGCTCAGCAAGAGACTTCCGTCTATTCTGCCGGATATGACTTGGGAAGAATCTTTAGAAGTTACACAAATTTATTCTGTAATGGGTATGCTGACTGCAAAAGAACCGATGATACGCCGCAGACCGTTCCGTTCGCCCCATCACACGGTGTCCAACGCAGGTCTTGCGGGCGGCGGAACAAATCCAAAACCGGGCGAGATCTCTATGGCACATAAAGGCGTATTGTTTCTTGATGAACTGCCGGAATTTCGGAAAGATACTCTGGACTTGATGCGTCAGCCTCTGGAAGATGGATGTGTGACCATATCCAGAGTTTCTGGCTCTGTTACATATCCGTCAGAATTTATGATGGTGTGTGCGATGAAGCCCTGTAAATGTGGCTGGTACGGCGATCCGTCCGGTAAATGTACTTGTACAGAATCTGCAGTGCAGAATTATCGCAGCCGGATTTCCGGACCTATGGTTGACCGGATCGACATTATCGTGGAAGTGCCAAGCGTGAATTTTGAAGACCTGCGGGATCGGCGGGAGGCTGAGCCCTCTTCTGCTGTGAAAGAGCGCGTTAATATGGCTCGGAAACGGCAACATCGCCGTTTTGGAATTACCAGCGGTATGTGCAATGCCCGTATGGGACCGACCCAATTGCGGTATCATTGTAAATTGGATGCTCAAAGTGCACAACTTATGAAAGATGCATTTGAAACATTTGGTTTGACTGCAAGAAGTTATGACAGAATATTAAAAGTCGCACGAACGATTGCAGATCTGGATGGTTGCGAACAGATTACTGTAGACCATATAGCGGAAGCAATTCAGTACCGCACAGTAGAATTATGAAATATGAGGGAATTACTTTGAAAGAGATTTTTTTGTTAAAATTGGGCGAGATTGTCCTTAAGGGTGCCAATAAAAGACAATTTGAAGACAAACTCCGTCAGAATATTCGCCGCCGTATGAAAGCATACGGCAACTTCGATGTATATATTATGCAGTCCACTGTTTATGTGGAGCCGATGGATGAAATGGCAGATGTAGAAGGCGCTTGGGAGGCTTGCCATAGTATTTTTGGATTGGTTAGTCTGTGTCGCTGCCGCGCTTGCGAAAAGACAATTGACAGTATTTTTAACACTGTTGAAGAGTATCTTGGTGAAGATCTGGACTGCGCGGAGTCTTTTAAGGTAGAGTCTAAGAGATCTGACAAGGCATTTCCAATGACATCCATCGCTATTTCCCAGGAAATTGGCGGAAGACTGGCAGAAGCCCATCCTGATTGCCGTGTGGATGTTCATAAACCTGCATATACAGTTTATGTGGAAGTGCGTGACCTGGCAGCCTATGTCCACGGACCTGCTGAAGCCGGTGCAGGCGGTCTGCCTACGGGCGTTGGTGGACGCGCAATGTGTCTGCTTTCCGGCGGTATTGATTCTCCGGTTGCAGCCTATATGATGGCAAAGCGGGGCGTGGAAGTGGAGTGTGTTCATTTCTTCTCCTATCCTTATACCTCACAACTGGCAAGGGATAAGGTGATGGAACTTGCCCGTTTGGTAACCCGCTATTGTGGCAGAATGACAGTGAATATTGTTGGTTTTACCCAAATTCAGGAGGCCATTCGGGATAACTGTCCTGAGGAATTCTTCACGCTGATAATGCGTCGGTTTATGATGGAAATTTCTCAGAGGATTGCCAAAGACGATGGCTGCGGCGCGCTGATTACCGGTGAAAATCTAGGTCAGGTTGCAAGTCAGACAATGCAGGCAATGACGGTGACCGGTGCGGTTGTGGATATTCCTATTTTTATGCCCCTGGTTGGTATGGACAAGGAAGAAATCGTTACCATTGCAAGAAAGATCGGAACTTTAGAAACCTCTGTTCTGCCTTATGAAGATTGCTGCACTGTGTTTACTCCGAAACACCCCAAAACAAAACCTACACTCGGACAGGTCCTGCACGCAGAAAGAAAACTGGATCGGGAAAGTCTGATCCAGCAGGCACTGGAAAGTGTGGAAAAAATTACGGTAAAGTACAATGACGAATCTTTCCTGTAAAGTTCTGAAAAACCTGAAAGGGAAGACCCTTTTGACTGCCGGAAGTGCGTGCCGGCGGTGGTGTTGTTGCAGCATTGAAGCGAATGGTTGAAAATAATTATAGCGGCGCATTTTGCGCCGCTATAATCTTATTTACGAACAAACAGAACGCCTAATGTTCCGGGACCGCAGTGACAGGAAACAGTGCATCCGGCTTCCGTCCAATAAGTGTTTTCGAATTTGCCACATTCGTTAATCGCATCTGCGACCGCCTGAAGGCAATCATCAGAAACCGGAGTTCTGGTGACAAACAATGTGCCGTAGTCCAAATCCTCACGACCGGAGAGTCTGTCCTTAACATAGGATGCAAGACATTTTGCATAGTTACCCCGGTATTTTTTTACCACACCCATCTTGCCGTTCTTGACTTCAATGCATGGTTTCAAATTCAGAAGGTTTGCACCCAGCGCTGCAACTGCAGAGCAACGGCCGCCTTTGACCATATACTTTAATTGATCCAGCAGGAAACTAGCCTCAACCCGGGAAGTAAATTCATCCAACTGTGCTTTTAAATCGTCCAGATTATCACAGGTTTTTGCAAGTTCGCAAGCCTTCAGAACAACCAGACCCTGACCTGTGGACAGGTTACGGGAGTCAACGACCCGTACATTATCAAAGTCCTCTGCTGCAATGCAGGCGTTTTGATAACTTGAGGAGAATTCAGAACTAATATTGATATGCAGTATGCCATCGTATTCGCTGGCATACTTTGCAAAATGATCCTGATAATCTCCCACACCCAGTGCAGCAGTAGAGCAAAGGCTGCCACCGGCTGCCACGTGGGCAAAAATATCCGCAGGGGTGATATTAACACCGTCAGAGTAGGACTGACCATCTTTCACAATAACCAGAGAAACGATTCCGATATTGTTGCGTTCAACAAGTTCTTTGGAAAGGTCGCAAGTGCTGTCAGATGTGATCTTAATATTCATATTATTCTTCCTTTATAGCAGTAGATTAGATTTTTAAATGAATTTAGAACACGCAAACACTTGCAATTTTGCAAGCATTTGTTAAAATATTAGCATAGAACAATGAATATGTCAAGAATTCAGCATTTAGGTGGTGTATTAGGATGGAACTAAAATTTAATGTGACTGGAATGACTTGCGCAGCCTGTTCTGCTCGGGTTGAAAAAGTTGTAGGTCAGATACGGGGTGTAACAAAGGCTGAGGTAAATTTACTGGCTGGAAAATTGGCTGTTCAAGCGGAGAGTGAGGCAGTATCCAACTTGGTGATTGCAGCAGTAAAGAATGCCGGTTACGGCGTTTCCCCGGAAGGAAGCGAACAAAAAGAGAATAAGTCCACTGGGGATCAAACACTCAAGCAGTTAAAATGCCGTGTTATCTATTCTTTTGCATTTTTGCTGGTTTTAATGTATTTTACAATGGGTCATATGATCGGCTTGCCTGTTCCCAGATGGTATCACGGAAAAGAAAACAGCCTGGTCGCGGCACTACTGCAACTGTGCCTGACTCTTCCGGTGGTCTTTCTAAACAGAGTTTATTATTCAAAGGGACTCAAAGCACTGTTTCACCGTGCACCCAATATGGATTCTTTGATTGCGGTAGGTTCCGGTGCTGCACTTGTTTATGGCGGAATTGCTTTGTTTTCGATGGCTTATGCAATGGGACAAGGTGACTGGGAAACAGTTGTACAGCACAGTGAGGACCTGTACTTTGAATCTGCCGCAATGATTCTGACACTGATTACTTTGGGAAAATATTTGGAAACACGGGCAAAGGGAAAGACCGGTGATGCCATTCGTCAACTTATGGATCTAAGTCCAAAAACAGCCCAGGTAATCCGAAATGGTCAGGAACTGACAGTCAACGTGCAGGATGTGCGGGTTGGCGACATTGTTGTGGTTCGCTCCGGTGCAAGTATTCCTGTGGATGGCACAGTTCTTTCCGGCAGAGCATCTGTTGACCAGAGTGCATTGACAGGTGAAAGCGTACCGATTGAAAAAAATGCCGGCGACAGTGTTGCCGCTGCTACCATAAATACAGAAGGATATCTGGAAATCCAAACAGATAGAATCGGTGAAGATACGACTCTTGCGAAAATCATTCATATGGTTGAACAGGCAGGCGGTTCAAAGGCACCGATTGCCCGCCTTGCAGATAAAGTGGCTGGAATTTTTGTTCCGGTTGTTATGACCATTGCGATCATTACATTTGTTGCGTGGATGATTGCAGGGAAACAAATTGGTTTTTCTTTAACAAATGCTATTTCTGTTCTGGTGATTTCTTGTCCCTGTGCGCTTGGACTTGCAACACCTGTTGCTATTATGGTTGGTACAGGCAGAGGTGCTTCAATGGGCGTACTCTTTAAGAATGCAGAAACACTTGAGAATCTACATTCCGTAGATACGGTTGTTCTGGATAAGACAGGAACACTGACGAGGGGAAAACCGTCAGTGACAGATGTACTTTCAGAGAATCTCTCAGATGAACGGCTTTTGCAGTTGGCAGCTTCTTTGGAGGCAAAGTCAGAGCATCCCTTTGCAAAGGCAATAATGGAAAAAGCAGAAGGTAAGAAACTACTGGATGCTACGGATTTTGAAAGCCTGCCCGGACGGGGCGTTACCGCAGTGATCGACGGGGTTTCTTATTGGGGCGGAAACAAGAAACTTATGGAAGAACAAGGTATTCAGGTTCCTGATTTTTCGGAGCTGTCTAATGAAGGTAAAACACCTCTGTATTTTGCCTGTGCCGATGGCACATACCTTGGTGCGATTGTCGCTGCAGATGTTTTAAAAGATGAATCTGCAGAAGCCATTTGTGAAATGAAAAAACTTCGTATGGATGTTGTGATGCTCACTGGTGACAACGAGCGGACGGCAAAATCCATTGCTGATCGTGCAGGTATTTCCCAGGTGATTGCAGATGTTATGCCTGGGGATAAGGCTTCTGCAGTGGATAATCTCAGAAAGCAAAACCATAAGGTACTGATGGTAGGTGACGGAATCAATGATGCACCGGCTTTGGTAACAGCAGATGTGGGTATGGCAATTGGTGCCGGTACAGACATTGCCATTGAATCTGCTGATGTTGTGCTGATGGATCATTCTCTGATGGGCGTTTCCCATGCGGTTGCATTAAGTAAGGCAACCATACGCAATATTCGGCAAAATCTCTTCTGGGCGTTTTTCTACAATTGTTTGGGCATTCCTATTGCAGCCGGCGTATTGTATCCCCAGTTTGGACTTCGCCTGAGCCCAATGTTAGCAGCGGCTGCAATGAGTTTTAGTTCAGTATTTGTTGTGACAAATGCTTTACGCCTTCGCTATTTTAAAAGTAAAGAGAAAAAAACATTAAAAGAGGAAAAAATTGAGGAGGAAACGATAATGACAACGGTAATTAAAGTAAATGGAATGATGTGTCCCCATTGCAAAGCACGGGTGGAGACTGTCTGTAAAGATGTAATTGGTACTGCGGATGCAGTGGTGGATCTTGAGAAAAAACAGGTTACTGTTACCGGCACTGCTGCTTTAGAAGCCCTTGAAAAGGCAATTACAGATGCAGGTTATGAAGTGATAAAATAAAGTCCGGATTATTGGACACAAAACCTTGTAAACTAATCCCAGAAACACCGAGGAGGTAAGGGTTATGTTTACAATGCAGTATATGTTCGGCCATATTCAGGTATATGATTTTAACGGAAAATTTCTGTTCTCTGCAGATACAGAGAGGGAAGCCAGAGAGGAACTAATGCACTATGAGGAATGTGCGGCTTGATATTTGTTACGACGGTACCCGCTATCGCGGTTGGCAGAGGCTGTCATCTACGGACAATACCATACAGCAAAAACTGGAAACGGCTCTTGGTCGCATTTTGGATGAGTCTATTGAATTGACTGCAAGTGGAAGAACAGATGCGGGAACGCACGCGGCGGGACAAGTTGCAAATTTTCACTGCAAAAGCACGATGCAATGTGATGAGATTTTGTCATTGCTTCGTAGGTATTTGCCTGAAGATATTGGCATATACTCCTGCAGGAATGTATCTGAGCGATTCCACGCAAGACTTAATGCAAAGACAAAGACATACCGCTACCGTCTTTGGAACAGTGCAGATCCTTGTGTATTTGACAGAAAGTATGTATATATTGACCCTCGCTTCCTGGATATTGATCGGATGCGGGATGGGGCGAAGCTCTTTTTAGGCCAACACGATTTTTCCGCTTTTTGCGCCAATAAAAATATGAAGAAGTCCACAGTTCGTTATATTGAAAGTTTTAATATCCATCAAATCGGAAACGAGATTGTATTTACGGTCACAGGTAATGGATTTTTGCATCATATGGTGCGCATAATGGTCGGCACACTGCTGGAAGTGGGCAGAGGGGAACGGACGGTCGAAAGCATTACAGAATTGTTTGGGGCACAGCGCGCAGATGCCGGCGAATTATTGCCATCTTGCGGTTTGTGCCTGATGGAGGTAACCTATTGAACATTCAAATATTCGGTAAAAGTAAATGCTTTGATACAAAGAAAGCAGAGCGCTATTTTAAGGAGCGCCGAATCAAATATCAAGCTGTGGATCTGTTGCGATACGGATTATCCAGTAAAGAATTTGATGCAGTTTTGCGAGGCATTGGTGGGATCGATCAACTGATTGATTGGGATTGTAAAGATCCGGATGTGACACTGATGAAATATATGGGTGATAAGATCGCAAAAGAGGACAAGGTGTTTGATAATCCAAAATTGATGCGAACACCGATTGTCCGAAACGGGAAAGAAGTCACAGTTGGTTATTGTCCGGAAATCTGGGCTAAATGGGAATAACACGAAAGCAGTTTCTCTACGGAGAAACTGCTTTTTTAATACAAGGAGCGTCTGTAATGATTGGATTTTTGGAAAAAGTAAATCAATTTGTTTGGGGCGTACCGGCACTGATACTGATTATAGGTGTGGGTCTTTACATAAGTTTACGAACAGGATTTGCTCAGATCACCTTATTTCCCAAAGCCTTCCGATCGTTTTTAAATAAGTTTACCAGCAGAAAAAAAGAAAAAAACGGTGTCACATCTTTTCAGGCATTGTGCACCGCTTTGGCGGCAACGGTCGGAACTGGAAATCTTGTGGGCGTAGCCGGTGCAATTGCCATTGGTGGGCCGGGTGCGATTTTTTGGATGTGGATCTGTGGAATTCTTGGTATGGTAACGAAATATGCTGAGGCGACACTGTCAGTTCGATATCAGGAGAAAAATTCAACAGGGGAAACGGTTGGAGGACCGATGTATATGATCCGCAGAGGGATGCCTGAGCGCTGGCACTGGATGGCAGGACTTTATAGTTTTTTTGGCGTGATTGCAGCATTCGGCGTTGGAAATGCGACCCAAATCAATGCGGTGATCGGGGGTATAAACAGTGTTGTGGTAACATTTGGTGGACAAGAGAGTTTTGCCGGAAATCTGATTGTTGGGATTTTGCTTGCAATTCTGATTACTGTTCTATTGTTGGGCGGCGCGAAAAAGATTGGCGTTGTTGCGGAAAGACTGGTTCCTTTTGCGGCTGTATTATATCTGGTGTTGGGCATCGGCGTATTATGGGTAAGGAGGAATTATTTGGGTAATGCTTTATTATCCATATTTGAGGGTGCGTTTTCGCCCCGTTCGGTCACAGGCGGTGTTCTTGGGTCTGGTTTTGTTGCCCTTCGTGTAGGTGCATCCCGAGGTGTATTTACAAATGAAGCAGGTATGGGGACAGCATCCATAGCTCACGGCTCCGCAATTGTTAAACATCCTGCCCATCAGGGGCTGATGGGGATTATGGAGGTTTTCCTGGATACCATAGTGATTTGTACAATGACAGCGCTTGTGATTCTTTCCAGTGGTGTAAATATTTCTTATGGTATTGATTCCGGTGGGACTTTAACCACAAGTGCGTTTTCAGCCATATACGGCAATTGGGTCTGCTTACCTCTTGCAATGGCAATGTGTTGTTTTGCAGTGGCAACTGTATTGGGATGGGGGTTATATGGAGCACGATGTGCCCAGTATTTATTCGGCGACGGTGCTTGGAAAAAGTTTGTGTTTTTGCAGACAGTTACGGTTATCTTGGGTGCAATTATAAACACTGGAACAATATGGGTTTTGTCAGAAACAGTCAATGGTTTGATGGCCATTCCGAATTTAATTACACTTGCATATCTGAGTCCGGAACTTATTAAATTAACAAAACAGTATAGACAGAAATATTAAACAGTTGACATTTTTCTAAGATGTGATAGAATTGAGAATATGTAAAAGCAATGCGGAAACGAGAAGGATATTATTCACCAAAGCGAGAGGGGAATGGTGTGAGCCCTTGTGTGCGTATCCTTCAGCCACTTCCAAGCGGACCGGGATGACCGGTACGGGTGCTCCCGTTACAGAGCAACTAAGATGCCGGCGTATATCCGGTGAATTAGGGTGGTACCGCGAGTAACCTCGCCCCTATGTCAGGGGCGAGGATTTTTGTTTTTATAGATAATTTTTTAAGATAGTAAACGACTGGAGTATACTGCTGGAGGTACTTATGAAAATTTCGATCAATGCAAACCGTTGTGAGCCGTCACCTATGCGTAAATTCCACCCTCTTGCGGTGAAAGCAAATCAAGCGGGTAAGAAGATTTACCATCTGAATATTGGTCAGCCTGACTTAGATACGCCGGATGCTTACTATCAGGCGGTCCGTCAGTTTGATTTGTCAACCCTTGCGTATGAGGCATCTCCCGGTATGCCGCTGCTCATCGAAGCAATTCGCAACTATTACGGGCGTCTGGGTGTGGATTTGGAACCGGATGATATTCTCATTACAACAGGCGGTAGTGAAGCACTGCTTTTGACTTGCCTTTCTATTTTGGATCCTTATACAGAAGTGATTATTCCGGAGCCTTATTATCCCAATTATACTACTTTCGTTCACGCAGCGGGTGGCGTTATCCGTGCCCTGCATACCGGTCCGGAAGAAGGTTATCATTATGCAAATAGAAGACGCATTGAGAAGTTGATCACAAAAAACACCCGCGCAATTATGATCACCAATCCCGGCAATCCTACAGGCGTTGTTCTGGATGAAAGTGAAATGCGGATGATTGCGGATATTGCAAAAGAAAATGATCTGTATTTGATTTGCGACGAGGTTTATCGGGAGTTTTGTTACGATGATAAGTATGGTGTTCCCACGATGGGACGCTTTAAGGACATTGACGATAACCTGGTAATTATTGATTCTGTTTCCAAGCGTTTTTCTGCCTGTGGTGCCCGTGTTGGCTGCGTGATTACAAAGAATAAAGAATTACAGCAGGCTTTGCTTAAGTTCTGCCAGTCCCGTTTGGCAGTAGCTACCATTGATCAGTTAGGAGCAGCCGCCTTGTATCAGGTTGATGAGGATTTCTATCGACGCAGTAAAGAAGAATATCGCCGTCGCAGAGATGTTGTAGTTGACCGTTTGCGTAAAATCCCCGGAGTGGTGGTAGAAGAGCCTATGGGCGCATTTTATGTAATGGCAAGTCTCCCGGTAGATGATTCCGATAAGTTCCAAAGATGGCTTCTGGAAGAGTTTGAGGATGCCGGAGAAACGGTAATGTTTGCACCCGGGGCTCCTTTCTATGAAACCCCGGGTAGCGGCAAAAATGAAGTCCGTATTGCTTATGTTCTTAAGCAGGAGGATCTGGAGCGAGCTATGGATCTTTTGGCAAGGGGTATTGTCCGTTACCGTGCGGAGCGGATGAACGAAGAATAATAAACAGTGGTGATGTTCAGGCATCACCACTGTTTTACTTGTTGGTAAGTTTCTTTTGAACTTTATTATAAATGATAATACCAGTAATGCTAATTACAGCGGCAATCACAAAAACTATGATGGCGAATTTGTAGTTTTCTTCAGCAAGTGCACTGCCGCCAACGGTAGATGTAACGATGGATGGAATTCGGGCAATGGTGGATATTACCATCCATTCATAGAATTTCATATCGGTTAGTCCAATGAAGTAAGAAATCAGATCTTTGGGAGTGCCAGGAATAAACATTATGGTAAAGGTAAGCATATTACGTTTGTTGCTTTCCCGCAGAAATCGCATTGCGCGAATTTTATCCACAGAAAAGAATACTTCTACCAGTTTTACACCAAGACTGCGTACCAACCAAAATATGACTGCGCTGCCAAGTCCGATACCCAGCATACAAAGCAACGTTCCTTCCAGTGCACCAAAGGTGTAACCGGCGCAAATTTCCAGGGGTTCACCGGGGATAATGGCAACGATGACCTGGAAAAAAACCATTGCGATAAAACTCAGTTGTGCCAGAATTCCTTTGCCTTCTATCCAGGTTCTGTATAGGTCCGGATCTTCAATAAATCGAATCATCGGAACGCCAACAAACCGAAATAAAAGTATCATAAACAGCACAAACAGGAGAAAAGCAAGACCGGCTACAATTTTTTTATGTTTATCTTTCATAGGGGCTTTATTACTCCGTTGGAACTAAGTTGTATCCCATCTTCAGAATGGATAAAGTGCTGGGTTACAGTTTCTGTACCACTGGTGTAGGTGATCCGGAGGGAAGTGATTTCGCTGGACTGTATCATAATTGCATCTCCGGGGCTAAGAGAACCGGTAAATAATGCAGTGTAAACTGGGGAGAAGGTGGTATTGGCAGTGTCCCAAGCACCGTATTCGATCTTTACATCCCAAATCAGTCCCTGTGTGTGCAAGAACACCATTTCACCGTCGGGATTTAGCACCAATTCTGCAATTTGCGTAAATTGTGTAGTATCGGTCTCGTCCAGATCCGTTGCCTGGATAGTACCGGTTGAAGTTTCCCGTTCCGCTGGGAAGTAACCGTCATATAGCAGTCCTGTCAACTCCGAATAGGGAATCTCTGCCACTACTACACCCGAGGAATAAGGAGCGACTTCATAGGGTACAAAATAGAAGCAAAGACCATTTGTTGAGAAATACCAGTCTTGATCTTGGCTTTCATCCCGGGAAAAACGTTGTTTTACTGTGGATTCGTATCCTTCATAGAGGGATTTCTCATCTTTCATTGTATCCAGTTTTTCCAAAACAAGGCTGCAGAAGTGCTCTCTGGTGGCTTGTGCAGACATAATGCTGCCAAGTGTTAGCACATCACCGGTAACCAAATCGTAGTTTGCAGACATACTCAGCCGTTCTGGGTGGGAAGTTCCACTGTATGTGACACGGTTGCCAAATAGACTCAGAACACCCTGATCCATTCGTGTGGGACTGTAGGTAATGTTATAGATGTAGGGCGTCCAATTTGATGAACCATTATATTTTGTATTTGCCTGAGCGAGAACTTCATTTGCAGTTTCCGTGCCGGATTTGATTTTAGACCGGAAATCATTAATAATTTTCTCGGCAACATCCGGATCGGGCAAGGTCAGATTCATGCTCTGGTATGTGTAGGAGAAGATCACAGTGCCATCATCAGCAAGGGTGGTTTCGGAAATAGTAGGAATAGAAATGGCATACATTGCTTCCTGCTGAGGAAGAATGACAGTGGGTTGTGTAACGTTTTCCGTAAAGGTGGTAGGTGCAGAGGTTGTTTCAACAGAGGGTTGCTGTCCGCAACCGGTTAAAAATATAATAAGGCAAAATATAAAGCAAAAAATCTTTTTCATAGTTTGTCACCTCTGAGTTAATTATAACATATTATTTGATCACAAGCAATCATAATATCCGAATTATTGGAAAAGGTCAGCCTTGACAACATTTGGGGTCAGTGATAAAATATCCATAAGTAAATATCGCTGTGAACGGAAATAGTAACAGCTTTAATCCATCAGAGAGCCGGGGTCGTAGGCTGTAAGCCCTGGCGGTGTCGAGGCTGTGAATGTGCGTCCGGGAGCGAATTATGCTTTGAGTGAAAAATGAGAGTGGAACCGCGAGTTAGTATGACCCGCCTCTTGTGCCTGCAGCACAGGAGGCGTTTTTATTTTAGTAGGAGGAAATATCTATGTATCTTTACAATTCTTTGTCTCATAAAAAGGAATTATTCACACCCAATCATCCGGATGTGGTGAAAATGTATACCTGTGGACCAACGGTTTACCATTATGCCCATATTGGCAATCTGCGGACCTATATTATGGAGGATGTGCTGGAAAAATCCCTGCGGTATCTTGGCTATAATGTTCTGCGTGTAATGAACATTACAGATGTGGGACATCTGGCATCCGATGCGGACACCGGTGAGGACAAAATGCTCAAGGGTGCAAAACGGGAAAATAAATCTGTGATGGAGATCGCCCAATACTATACCGACGCATTTTTTGCCGATTGTAAGAAGCTGAATATTAAAATCCCGGAGATCGTCCAGCCTGCCACCGGCTGTATTGCAGAATTTATTCAGATCGTTCAGGGTCTGCTGGATAAGGGCTTTGCATACGTTGCCGGCGGCAATGTGTATTTCGATACCTCGAAGCTGGATAAGTATTATGTGTTCAACGATCACGATGAAGAGGATCTGGCAATCGGTGTCCGTGAGGGCGTGGAAGAGGACACCAACAAGCGCAATAAGAACGACTTTGTGCTGTGGTTTACCAAGAGTAAGTTTGAGGATCAGGCACTGAAGTGGGAGTCTCCCTGGGGTGTTGGATATCCCGGCTGGCACATTGAATGCTCCGGCATTTCTATGAAATATCTGGGCGAGGATCTGGATATCCACGCAGGTGGTATCGACAATGCATTCCCGCACCATACCAATGAGATCGCCCAGTCTGAAAGCTATCTGGGACACAAGTGGTGTAATTACTGGTTCCATGTGCATCACTTGAATACAGATAACGGTAAAATGAGTAAATCCAAGGGCGAATTTTTAACCGTCAGCCTGCTGGAAAGCAAGGGGTATGATCCGATGGCGTACCGCCTGTTCTGCTTGCAAAGCCACTATCGCAGAAACCTTGTGTTCTCCTGGGAAAATCTTGACAATGCAGTGGTGGCATATGAGAAGCTGATCGCAAAGATCGCATCCCTTAAGCAGGATGGAGAAGTAGACACTTCTGTATTTGATTCGCTGAAGGAGCGGTTTGTAAATGCTCTCAACGGCGATCTGAACACATCCGTTGCTGTTACTGCTGTATATGATGTACTGAAAGCAAAAACTACCGATGCCACAAAGCTTGCGCTGCTTGCAGACTTTGATCAGGTGCTGAGCCTGAACTTGATCCAGGCGGCGGAAGCGCTGCGCAAAAAGGAAGCAGAAGAAGCGCAAGCATCCGCCGATCCGGAGATCGATGCATTGGTGCAGGCGCGCACGGATGCCAAGAAGGCTAAAAATTATGCCGAAGCTGACCGCATCCGGGATGCGCTGAAGGCACGCGGTATTGAGATTATCGACACGCCTCAGGGTGCTAAATGGAGAAAAGTATGAAGTTGCTGATTCTTGATGGAAACAGTGTAATTAACAGAGCCTTCTACGGTGTAAGATTGCTTACTACCAGAGACGGTCAGTTTACCAATGCTATTTTTGGTTTTCTGAACATTCTGGAGCGAATGGAAAAGGAAGAGCAGCCGGATGCAGTCTGTGTTGCGTTTGATCTTCACGGACCGACCTTTCGTCATTTGAAGTACGACGGATATAAAGCCACCCGACATCCAATGCCGGAGGAGCTTGCCCAGCAGATGCCGGTTATGAAGGAAGTCTTAAAGGCAATGAACATTCCCATCTACGAATGTCAGGGCTGGGAAGCGGACGATGTGATCGGTACTGTGGGAAGGATCTGTAGCAATAATGGCTGGGAATGTGTGATTGCCACAGGTGACCGGGACAGCCTTCAACTGATCGATGAGAATGTGCGGGTAAAGCTGGTTATTTCCAAGCCGGGACAGACCAATACAACATTGTATGACACGCAAAAATTCTGTGAGGAATATGGCTTCGAACCTCCTAAGATGGTAGATTTGAAGGCACTTATGGGCGATTCTTCGGATAATATTCCAGGTGTTGCAGGCGTGGGACCGAAAACCGCAACAGAACTGCTTGTTAAATTTGGCTCACTGGATGGAGTATATGAAAATCTGGAAGATCCTTCCATTCGTCCGAAGCTTCGGGAAAAACTGGAAAACAGCAGGGAAAACGCCTATCTTTCCTACGATCTTGCCACCATTCGTACCGATGCACCCATTGATTTTGAACCGATGGATGCAGTGATCCGTCCGTATAATAACGGGGAACTGTATCAGTTGTTTACAAAACTGGAATTTGTGCGTTTGATCGATAAATACGGTTTGCGCAGTGCTGCAATACCGGTAGAAACTGCAGTGAAAAAAGGCGTTAAGTTGACAAGGCAAACAGATCTGCCGGAACAGTGCGATCAATATGCATTATATATTGCTCAGGATGGAAGCATTGGCATTGCTTGGGTTGAGGGTGTGTGCACGATTACACCTTTGGAAGCGGTTTGCCTGATGCCCATATTGCTCGGTGAGGGGCAAGCAATCTGTCATGATTTAAAAACCACATTGCACAGATTAGACGAAATCGGTCTCCCCAGTGTCAATTGTGTGTTTGATACAGCACTTGCTGCTTATGATCTTAATCCGTCCCAGAGCGATTATCCGGTGTCCAAGCTGTCTACTGCCTATTTATCAGCAACTGTGGATGATAGCGATGCAGCAGCTTGTGCAGAAGCGCTTTGGAATTTGAAGGAAGTGCTGGAGGCAGAGCTTCAAGCAAAGGAAATGGACACCCTTTATCGGGATATGGAGTTGCCTCTGTGCAGTGTTCTTTACCGGATGGAAAAAGAGGGCGTTGCCATTGATAAGCAACAGTTGGAACAGTTTGGCCAAATGCTTTCCCAGCGGATCAGTGACTGCGAAAAGCTGATCTATTCCTATTCTGACGGGCAGTTTAATATTAACTCTACCCGTCAGCTTGGCGAATTGCTGTTTGAAAAGCTAGGGCTGCCACCGGTGAAGAAGACAAAAACCGGTTATTCTACTAATGCAGATGTTTTGGAGAAGCTTAAGGATAAGCACCCCATCATTCCGGCAGTTATGGATTACCGAATGCTCACGAAGCTGAAATCCACTTATGCGGACGGGCTTATGAAGGTGATCGGTGAGGATGGACGCATTCACACCACATTCCAGAACCTTGTAACGGCAACCGGACGGTTATCTTCCACAGAACCAAACCTGCAGAACATTCCTGTTCGTACAGACCTTGGTGCTGAGATCCGAAAAATGTTTGTTCCAAGAGAGGGCTGTGTTCTGGTGGATGCGGATTACAGCCAGA
>JAZNDD010000190.1:0-5257 GCA_045587865.1 Faecousia sp. | reverse complement strand
GCTTTCCAAGTATGCATCTCGCAACGCATCTTTTCTCCTATTGTCCTCTTGATAATGCTGTGATCCATCTAACTCAATAACAATCTTCGCAGAAGCAATGTAAAAATCTACGATGTAATTACCCAAAACCTTTTGCCGATGAACTGTAACAGGCAAAAGCTTCAAACAATCATACCACAGATGGCGTTCTTCCTTTGTCATCTCTTTGCGCAATTTAGATGCATAGGGAGTAAGTTTTGCATTATATTGCTCATTCATCGTTGTTCTCCTCATAAAGCCTTCTCCTGGAGGAGAAGGTGGCAAAATCGGCACTTCGGAACCGATTTTGACGGATGAGGTGGTGAATCGAAAGCCAGTTACACCTCATCAGTCAGCTGCGCTGACAGCTTCTCCTCAAGGAGAAGCCTTTTCGTTCTTTAGCTTCTCTGCCTGGTCGGCAGTGGCGAGGGCGTCGATCACTTCGTCGATGTTTCCATCCATAATCTGATCGATCTTGTAAAGGGTCAGTCCGATCCGGTGGTCGGTCACTCTGCCCTGGGGGAAATTATAAGTGCGGATGCGCTCGTTGCGCATACCGGTACCCACCTGAGAGCGGCGCATACCATCGTTTTCGGAAGTAATCCGTTCCTGCTCGATTTCATATAGTTTGGAAGCCAGCATCCGCATACACTTCTCCCGGTTCTGCACCTGGCTGCGCTCTTCCTGGCAGGCAACCACAATGCCGCTGGGCTTGTGGATCAGGCGCACTGCCGAACTGGTTTTATTCACGTGCTGACCGCCGGCACCGGATGCCCGGTACACCTGCATTTCAATGTCCGCAGGATTGATCTGCACATCTACTTCTTCCATTTCCGGCAAGACCGCCACCGTAGCGGTGGAAGTGTGGACACGGCCGCCGGACTCTGTCTCCGGCACCCGCTGAACCCGGTGGACACCGGATTCGTACTTCAGGCGGGAATACGCACCCCGTCCGTTAATGACGAAGTCCGCTTCTTTTACGCCGCCCAGTTCGGTGTCGTTATAGTTCATCAGTTCGATCGTCCAGCCCATTTTTGCCGCGTACATAGAATACATCCGAAACAGGCTGTGGGCAAACAGGGCGCTTTCCTCGCCGCCAACGCCGCCCCGGATCTCCATAATGACGCTCTTGTCATCGTTGGGATCTTTCGGCAGCAGCAAGATCTGTAGTTGCTGATACAGTTCCTCTTTTGCCTGCTTTGCCTGCTGATAAGTTTCCTGGCACAGTTCCTTCATATCCGGATCTGACATCAGTTCTGCCGCGTCCTCCATATCCCGCTCTGCGTTCCGGTAGGCGTGATAAGCCTCAATGATCGGCTCAAGGTCATTTCTCTCCCGCAAAATGGCGGCCGCCTTTTTCGGGTCGTTATAAAAATCCGGCTGCTCTGACCGGGCGCATAATTCTTCATAGCGGTTTGCCACCGCTGCCAATTTATCCAGCATAGTCCATTCCCCTTTTCCTATCTATTGTACCAGTTTTTTCCCTATTTTCAACCAGAGATTTTGCGGCATTGTGTTTTTTTGCAGGATGTGGTAAAATAACAAGCGGAAAGGCGGTGCTGTAATGGAAACCTGTATCATTGTAAATGCCGGAGAATTTACCGGTCTTATAGAGCCAATCACCTCTGCGGATCTTCTGATCGCCGCAGATGGCGGCTTTTCCCATTTGCAGCAGCTGGGTCTGCAGCCGGATGGGGTGCTGGGGGATTTCGATTCTCTGGGCTATGTTCCGGAAAACGCAAGGATCTTCCCGGTAGAAAAAGACGATACAGATTCTATGCTGGCTGTCCGTCAGGGCTTAAAAGAAGGCTACCGGCGTTTTCTGCTATACGGCAGCCTGGACGGACCACGGCTTGACCATACGGTCGCCAATTTTCAGACCCTGCAATATTTGGCAGACAACGGTGCGGAAGGCTGGCTTATCGGCACTACCTACCTGGCTACAGTTATAAAAAACAGCAGCATCCGCTTTGGATCAGATGCCGCCGGAATTATTTCCGTATTCTGTATGGGAAAAGACGCGCAGGGTGTAACCATCAAAGGACTTCACTACCCTCTGGAAGACGGCACACTGACTGCTGGTTTCCCCTTAGGCGTCAGCAACCACTTCACAGGGCAGGCAGCAGAAATCTCCGTAGAAAACGGCAGCCTGCTGATTTTATATGACCGGAAAAACGGATTGCCACGGGCATAAATGCCCTCGCAATGACGTGGAGGTACGATACCGAATCGTAGGGGCGGATATTATCCGCCCGCTTAACCTTCTTTGTTTTATCCCATTTCAGGCTGTAGGGCGGGGATTTAGGCGGGCGGCAGATTGCCGCCCCTACATTGCATTTTGCATTCTTATTGCGCCTGCGGCTGCGGAACGGCACTTTAGGCCGTTCCCTACAAATATAATTGTCCATTATCCATTGTCCATTGTCCATTAAAAAAGAGAGAGGCGTTTGCCTCTCTCTTTTTGATTTTAGATAACGCCCTGTGCCAGCATTGCGTCTGCCACCTTCAGGAAGCCTGCCACATTTGCACCGGTCACATAGTTACCGGGTACGCCGCAGGTCTTGGCAGCCGCATCCACATTGTGGAAGATATTGACCATAATACCCTGCAGGATATGATCCACTTCTTCGAAGGTCCAGCTTCTTCTGCCGGAGTTCTGGCTCATTTCCAGACCGGAAGTAGCCACACCGCCGGCGTTTGCTGCCTTGCCGGGGCAGAACAGCAGGCCGCTTTCCTGCAGATACTTGGTTGCTTCCAGAGAGGTGGGCATATTTGCACCTTCTGCAACCGCCATACAGCCGTTTGCCACCAGCATCTTTGCATCTTCCAGCAGCAGTTCGTTCTGGGTAGCGCAGGGCAGTGCCACATCACACTTAACACTCCAAACGCCCTTACCCTCGTGATACTGGGCATTGGGACGGGCCTTTGCATACTCAGTCAGGCGGGCGCGGCGGACCTCCTTAACATCCTTCAAAACAGCCACATCAATTCCATCCGGATCGTAGATCCAGCCGGTGGAATCGGAGCAGGTCACAGGCTTTGCACCCAGCTGCCAAGCCTTCTCAATGGCATAGGTTGCCACATTGCCAGCGCCGGACACTGCCACGATCTTGCCGGCAAGCTCGTGACCGTTGCACTTGAGCATTTCCTGGGTCAGATACAGCAGACCGTAGCCGGTTGCCTGTGTCCGTGCCAGAGAGCCGCCGTAGGACAGACCCTTGCCGGTGAGCACGCCCTGGAAAGCAGTGGTCAGCTTGCGGTACTGACCGAACATATAACCCACCTCACGGGCGCCGACGCCGATATCGCCTGCAGGCACGTCGGTATCAGGGCCGATGTGCTTATAAAGCTCATTCATAAAGCTCTGGCAGAAAGCCATTACTTCCCGGTCAGACTTGCCCTTGGGGTCAAAGTCAGAGCCGCCCTTGCCGCCGCCCATAGGCAGGCCGGTCAGGGAGTTCTTAAAGATCTGCTCAAAGCCCAGGAACTTGAGGATGCTCAGGTTCACAGAGGGATGGAAGCGGATGCCGCCCTTGTAAGGACCAATGGCGCCGTTGTACTGCACACGGTAACCATTGTTGACCTGCACCTGACCCTTGTCATCGACCCAGGGTACGCTGAACATAATAACCCGTTCAGGGGTGGTCAGCCGCTCCAGCAGAGCCTCACGGCGATACTTCTCTTCGTTCATTTCCACCACAGGGCGCAGAGATTCCAGAACCTCCTCCACTGCCTGATGGAACTCGGGCTGGCCGGGGTTTTGCTGCTTCACCCGGTCAAAGATCTCGTCTACATAGGACATATAGGTTACCTCCAAATAAAAAGTTACCCTTAGTTTAGCAAAACGCCGTCCAAAATGCAAGTAGCAATCGTTATAAATCTCACATTTGTGGATGTTTACAGTTATTATACCGGAGTTTTTTTGGTTTTTTTGCAAGATGTGCAGAAAAACTTTCAACTTTCAAGGATCCCATACAGCGCGTATGTGAATTTTCGCAAGGCCTTGTCCCGCTTTCGGTAGATACTGGACTGCTCCACTTGCAACTGATCGCACAACCGGTCCACACCGCCCCGCTCCGGATAGACATAAAACCGGTGAAGGATCAGTTTTTCTTCTGGGGTCAGCGCCGCCAGGGCTCTGTCCGTGATCTGCAGCCACAGACCCGCCTGTTCCAGCGCCGCAGACAGTTCCTGCCGATGGACCAGATTGGAAAGGAGCATATCTTCCTTGCCGCTGCCCCGTTTGCGTACCTGCGCCTTGTCCAAATTCATACCGCGAATGCTGTACGCTTCCTGTTCCAGCCTCCGGATCTCCTCCTGCAGGTTGATCACCGATTGGCGCATTGCATCGTAGCGGCATAGTTTTTCCATTGCTTCTGTTTTCCAATTCATAAAAATACCTCCTTTTTGGCATCCTCCCAGGCTCTGCGCACCCGGCAGGGACTACTGCACAGATCTTTGGGACATAAACAGTTCTGACAGGGATCTGTGCTCAAATAGGTTTGCACCTGGTGGGGTGCGGCGTAATGTATGCCGCCCACCTTCACGCCCACCGGTTGCATCTGCACCTTTTCCATTTTTTCTCTGGGGTAATTATGTATCTGTTCCCAGCGCCCCAAAAACCACTTGCGCCATTCTTGGCAACTTTTATTCTCACAATTTCTGGGATCGGCTACCCGGGTGCAAGTCAAACAGGGGCTGGGATTTTTTTCTCTTTTCATAAGACATCCTCCTTTCAAATTTTATACATCGCTGACAGAATTCTCTTTTCAGGTGAAAGATCTCCCCACCGCACCGGACACACCAGCCCACCGGAACCACATCCTGCATATCTGCCGGCGGCCAGGGATTCCCCAAACGGATGGGTCTGTAGTCTTTTCGACCCGTAATCTCTCTTTTGAAAAACACAAACGCACCTCCCGTTCATTTGTACTTGTTTGTGTACTTCTTTGCCCCCATAATAGTACTTGTTCGTGTACTTGTCAAGGGGTGCACTTTGTTTTTGGCAACATTTGTGTACTTGTATAAGTACTTTCTGTTTTTTTGCAACAATTTGCACAAAAAAAGGGGCTGTAAAGAAACGCATATTTTTTCAGGATAAATGAAAACAATTTTGGGAGGTGGCTCATGTCTCGAGCCACCTCCCTCATTTTATCAAATTTCTGTTTGACGGTCTGTTGTACCGCCTCGCCACTTGCCTCCCCTCATAGGGGAGGTGCCCAGTGCGCACACTGGGCGG
>JAZNDD010000189.1:0-5434 GCA_045587865.1 Faecousia sp. | reverse complement strand
TATGTGATTATGCCAAATCATATTCACCTTATATTGCTTGTGAATGAAACGGATGGGACGCCGGGGGCGGCGTCCCCTACGAAAGCGGTGGTTCCACGGTTTGTTGCCGCATTTAAGAGATTGGTAAATAAGCAGATTGGTGAAAATATTTTTCAGAGGTCTTACCACGACCATATTATCCGTAACGAAAAGGATTATTTAAGAATATGGGAGTATGTCGAAAACAATCCGAAACAATGGGAATTGGATTGTTTTTATGTAAGGGAGATTGAATGTATATAAACATCGGTAATGATATGGCGGTGCGGGAGAGCTCGGTGATTGGGATATTTGATATGGACAACACCTCCACATCGGCGCGCACCCGGCGCTTTTTGGAATTGGCGCAAAAAGAGGGCGCGATCGTGCCCTGTGACGATCTGCCCAAGTCCTTTATTATGACGACAGAATACGGTATGACACGGGTGTACGAATCCACCCTTTCCGTGTCCACATTGGAAAAGAGAATGAAATGAGGAAATCATCTGATTTCCTCATTTTTACATATTATATAATAAGGGTTGGTTATTAAGCATCCAATTGTCAAATTCGTGTGTCATCGCGAAGGCACGAATGTGCCTGTGGCGATCTCCGGGGTACGGATGTACACAATGAAGGATTGTACCAAGAGATTACCACGTCGCCTGACGGCTCCTCGCAATGACACGGCTTTCGATAGTTTTTAACATCTTTCGTACCTGAAATATAATTGTCAATTATCAATTGTCCATTGTCAATTAAAAAAGCACCTGCCGCAGCAGGTGCTTTTTTACTTAACCGAAAACGCTCAGCAGGAAGCCTGCGGCGATGGCAGAGCCGATAACACCGGCCACATTGGGACCCATAGCATGCATGAGCAAGAAGTTGGAGGGGTTTGCCTTCTGGCCTTCCTTATTGGCAACACGGGCAGCCATCGGAACAGCGGAAACACCAGCAGAACCGATCAGAGGGTTGACCTTGCCGCCGGTCAGTTTGCACATAATCAAGCCACCCAGCAGACCACCAACGGTGGACAGGATGAAAGCGCACACGCCCAGCACAACGATCAGCAATGTCTGGCCGGTGAGGAAGTTGGAGCCAACCATTGTGGCACCAACAGCGGTGCTAAGCAGAATGGTGACGATGTTCATCAGTGCATTCTGAACGGTATCGCTCAGACGGTCGGTAACGCCGGTCTCCTTAAACAGGTTACCCAGCATCAGGCAACCGATCAGGGGAGCGGTGTCGGGCAGCAACAGTGCCACGAAAATAGTAACAACGATGGGGAAGATGATCTTCTCGGTTTTAGACACATTTCTGGTCTGAACCATCTTAATCTTCCGCTGCTCGGGGGTGGTGAGCAGTTTCATAAAGGGCGGCTGGATCAAAGGAATCAGTGCCATATAGGAGTAGGCTGCCACCGCGATTGCACCCAGCAGGTGGGGAGCAAGTTTGGAAGTCAGGAAGATAGCGGTAGGACCGTCGGCACCGCCGATGATGCCGATAGCGGCGGCTTCCAGAGCGTCAAATGCGCCGGAAGCACGGGCTGCAAAGAAAGCGGCGAACACGCCCAACTGTGCAGCGGCGCCCAGAAGCAGACTCTTGGGACGGGACAGCAGCGGGCCAAAGTCGGTCATTGCGCCAACTCCCATAAAGATCAGACAGGGGTACAGGGAAGTCTTAACACCGATGTAGAAGATGTCCAGCAGACCGCCTTCCTGCAAAATGGTGCCGTAGCCAATCTCGTGATTCATAAACCGAGTCCACAGGTCCTGATGGTAGAGATTCGCGCCGGGAAGGTTCGTCAGCAGACAACCGAAGGCAATGCCCACCAAAAGAAGGGGCTCGAATTTCTTTACAATTGCCAAATACAGCAGAACACAGGCAATAATGATCATAATAAGGCTCTGACCACCCTCGCCCAGTTTGTTGCCATCCATAAAGTTGGAGAAAATGGAAGCAAAACCGCTGTTATTCCACAATTTTAGCAGAATTTCACCAACACTCATTTCCTATCCTCCTTAGCCGATCACGACCAGAGGAGCACCGGTATCCACAGAAGAACCCTTGGAAACCAGAACTTGAGAAACGGTACCGGCTTTGGGTGCCATAATCTCATTTTCCATTTTCATTGCTTCCAAAACCACCAGCACGTCGCCTTCTGCAACCTTCTGACCGGCGGTCACATTCACTTTCAGAATGGTGCCGGGCATCGGGGCGCTCACAGCGTCGCCTGCGCCAACGGCTACGGGTGCAGCAGCAGGAGCAGCAGGCGCAGCAGTTACAGGCGCAGCGGCAGGTGCTGCCACAGGTGCCGGTGCAATGGCTTCATACTCATCCAGGAGCATAGCCTGACCGGCTTCCACTTCAATTTCGTAGGTTTTGCCGTTAAGAGTTACCTTATATTTCATAATTACTTATCCTCCTTAATGGAAATGAAGCGCAGTTCATTGAGGGGTTTACCCAGTTTGTCAGCAACGATCGCCATCAGCATTGCTGCGGTCTTGGGCTCTACATCGTGCAGTTTCAGTTGACCGGCAGTACCGGGGGCGGTGGCTTTGGGGGATTCTACCGGTGCAGGAGCAGGAACGGAAGCGGCTTTCTTCTCCTTTGCAGTGAAGATACTGCCGATCACCATAATCACCAGCATCAGCAGAATGATGCCCAGGAAAACCACACCGTAGCCGGTAATAGCATACTTGGCAGCTTCCAGAATTGTTATATCCATATTGTTCTCCTTATGCCTCTACGATGGTGTAGGTAACAACATTCTCTTCCTTAGCCTTGCGCTCCTCGAAGAAGTTCTCAGCCAGGTTGGGAAAGGCAATGTAACTAAGCACATCCTCGTCAGACTTGGCGATGCCTTCCAGTTTTTTGCGGGTGGGCTCTACGATGGGCTCCAGAGAATCGGCAAAGCGGCCGGTGATGGGCTGCTCATCGCCCAAAATCTGCTTCTGGATATCCTTATCGATGGGGGCGGGAGTTGTGCCGTACTCACCACGGCAGTAAGCCTTGATTTCCTTGGAAACGGTCTTGTAGCGCTGGCCGTCCAGCACGTTCCGCACAGCCTGTACGCCAACCATCTGGGAAGTGGGGGTAACCAGCGGGGGGTAACCCATATCGGCACGCACCTTGGGGGTTTCAGCCAGAGCTTCCTCAAAACGGTCCAGTGCGTTCATCTGCTTTAACTGGCTCATCAGGTTAGAGAGCATACCGCCGGGAACCTGATAGGTCAGGCACTGGGTATCGGTAGCCATTGCTTTGGGCATCAGAGTGCCGTCTGCCACAAACTCATCCCGGACACCCTTGAAGTAGTCTGCCATAGCAGTCAGGCAATCGTCCTTCAGGTCTACCTGGTAGCCCAACTGACGCAGGGCGTAAGCCAGCGTTTCGGTTGCGGGCTGAGAAGTACCGCCGGAGAAGGGAGAAATGGCAGTGTCGATAATGTCACAGCCTGCTTCCACAGCCTTCAGGTAAGTCATAAAGGCAAGGCCTGTGGTGGAGTGGGTGTGCAGATCGATGGGCATATCCACGGCGTCCTTGATTGCGGACACCAGGTCATAAGCCTCCTGGGGACCCATAATACCGGCCATATCTTTGATACAGATGGTGGAAGCGCCCATTTCCTTCAATTCCTTAACCATTTCCACATACTTTGCGTGGGTGTGGACAGGAGATGTGGTGTAGGACAAAGTACCGGACGCGATGGCACCGGCGTTGACAGTTGCCTCCATAGCCACTTTCAGGTTCTTTACATCGTTCAGGGCGTCGAAAATACGGATCACATCGATGCCGTTTTCCACAGCCTTGGTTACGAACAGTTTTACAAAGTCGTCAGGATAGTGGGAGTAGCCCAGAACATTCTGACCACGCAGCAGCATCTGCAACTTGGTGTTGGGCATTTTTGCGCGGATCTTCCGCAGGCGCTCCCAGGGATCTTCATGCAGGTAGCGCAGACACACATCAAAGGTTGCACCGCCCCAGCACTCAGCGGCATAGAAGCCAGCCTTGTCGATGGTCTCGAGCATCGGCTCGAACTTCTCAAAGGGCAGACGGGTTGCGATCAGAGACTGGTTCGCATCACGCAGAACGGTCTCTACAAACTGAACTTTTTTTGCCATTTATATAACCTCCGCAGAAAGTAATTTATAAAATGTGAGAAGGGCCTTTTTATCAAAGCCACATCCTCCACCAAATACAATGTTAACATAGAAAGAAACAAAAGTAAACAAGTTTTTCCATATAAACACAAATCGACAAAAATGGTTTTGTTTTTGATAAATTCCTGTTTTACAATGCCTTCTCCTGGGGAGAAGGTGCCCCGCAGGGGCGGATGAGGAATGCGGGCGGTAATCTGGCTTTTTCCTCATTGTTGCAAACTTCTTCCGCACTTCACTGCACGCCATTCCTCATCAGTCAGATTCCCCCCGGGGGAAGCGATTGGTCGGTGCGTCGCGCCAACAGACCGTCAAACAGAAATTTGGTAAAAAGAAAATATAATTTTGCAAACAATATTTATTGATTTTTTGTGCTATGTGTAGTATGATATCATTGCAAAATATAGGATGCCAAATGGAACGAGCGACAGGCGCTCCGGAATTTGGTATTACGTTTCATGAAAGAGGTATAAAATTATGGCAAAACTGGATCTGACCAAGTACGGTATTACCGGTACTACTGAGATCGTCTACAACCCCAGTTACGAAGAACTGTTTGCGGCTGAGACCGATCCCTCCCTGGAAGGCTTTGACAAGGGCCAGGTTACGGAACTGGGCGCTGTCAATGTTATGACCGGTATCTACACCGGCCGTTCCCCCAAGGATAAGTTCATCGTGATGGACGACACCTCCAAGGACACCGTATGGTGGACTTCCCAGGAGTTCGCTAACGACAATAAGCCCGCTTCCCAGGAAGCTTGGGCAGCTTGTAAGGAACTGGCTCTGAAGCAGCTTAGCAATAAGAAGCTGTATGTTATGGACCTGTTCTGCGGCACCAACCCCGACTCCCGTATGGCAATCCGCTTCATCGTGGAAGTGGCTTGGCAGGCACACTTTGTTAAGAATATGTTCATCACTCCCTCCGCTGAGGAGCTGGAGAACTTTGAGCCCAACTTTGTCATCTACAACGCTTCCAAGGCTAAGGTTGAGAACTACAGGGAGCTGGGTCTGAACTCCGAGACTGCAGTTCTGTTTAACCTGACCTCCCGTGAGCAGGTTATCCTGAACACCTGGTACGGCGGCGAGATGAAGAAGGGTATGTTCTCTATGATGAACTACTACCTGCCGCTTAACGGTATGGCTTCTATGCACTGCTCTGCCAACACCGATATGAACGGCGAGAACACCGCTTTGTTCTTCGGCCTCAGTGGCACCGGCAAGACCACCCTGTCCACCGACCCCAAGCGTCTGCTGATCGG
>JAZNDD010000188.1:0-3325 GCA_045587865.1 Faecousia sp. | reverse complement strand
AAAATACAGATGGGACGCCGAGGGCGGCGTCCCCTACGAATCTGTTCGACAAACAGAAATTTGGGGAAACAATGAAACTGCCCGGGGCGGGTGCCCCGGGCAAGCGGTTATTGGTTTGCAATGCTTTTCAGGTATTCGATGGTATTGGTACAGCCGTCAAAGATCTTGACCTCCAGATAGGAAACCGGCATATAGTCGATCTCATAGGTGGATGTGAAAATGCTGCTTGTCTGCAAGGTATCATCCCTCTGGGGGACAAAGGACTGGATGGTCAGCCAGCCGAAGGTATCCTCACCCTCGTGGAATTCCCAGGGCGGTGCCATTTTGCCTGCCGCGCAGTCAGCAAGGATGGCATCCATCAGACCCCGGGTAAGCTCCACATTCAAGCCTTTGGGAGAAGTTCCCGGTTCTGCCAGATCCTCCACAGAATAAATTATGGCATCTTCCTCATATTTGTCCACATAGATCTGCTGATCCATATTTCCGTTGCTGATGCAAATATAGGGGATGTCGTCCTGGTTGCTTCTGAATTCCAGCATAAAGGCATTTTCCAGCAATGCGGTAGTATCCTCTGTGCCCAGCACATATTCCGGGGAACTGTAATAGTCTTTTAATATTTGTCCGGACTGACTGTTGGGATCCAGGCGGTACTGGCGGTTTACAGTGCGTCCGCTTGTAAGGGTATATTCGATATAAAGATCAGATGCGCCTCCCAGCGGACGGGTTTGCGCCAGTTCCTGATGAATGTGGGTAATCGTTTCAATGTCCGCATCTTCTGTGAGAATACAGGTGTTGTACTCATAGTAGTAGTGGTTACTGTTGGGGCTGATGTGCACCTGCTTCACATCCTGAACATCCGGCACATAGTGGGTAATGCCGATGGGATCGATCCAGGTTAAAAGGATAGAGCCAATAAAGACAACCATAAAAATACCGAATGCCAGGAAGGTCTTGCCCCTAAATACATTTACCTTCTTTTCCAGCAACATCCGTCCGGTAAAGAACGCAATAGCAAAGCCAATGAAAATGAAGATATATTGGGCACCGCCGGAGAAGATCTCCGACACATAGTACATCACTGCACCGGCACACAGGGTATAAATAATCAGGAAAATGGGACCAACCGGTTTCAGGGAAATCAGATTGCCTGCGTTTTCCAGTTGACGCCTCCGGTAAATGAACACTGCCAGAACCAGCAGCACTATACCCACGCCTGCGGCAATGAACAGATATTGCCAGTCGGCGGCAAGAAAGCCCTCGAAAAGGGTGGCGTCTGCTATTTTGTCATAGGAAGTCCAGATATATTCCGAACGGGAGAAGCCTACTACCGGACTTAAGGAAAGATAAGGCTCTGTGTCCAGTTCAATGCCATACAGTAAAGGTTCGTAGAAGGTCATAAACAGCCAGGATACCAGCACAGCCAGCAGGTTGAAAATGCCGCACACCGCCGCCGCACCCAGCCGGTTTCCGGCGCACATAACGGAAAAAACACCGGCGCCGAAGAAGAATAAGAATTCCAACACCATAACGGCCAGCCATAAAAAGGCCAGATAGCAATATTCCTGTAAAAGGGCTGCTGCCAGCACTGCCGCAATGGCGTTCGGCACAAGACAGAACAGTAAGCCTGCAGTTAAGTGGGTCAGAAACCAGCCTTCCCGGCGCAGGGGAAAACTATGCAGGGCATTACAAAGTTTGGTGTTAAACAGATCTCCGAAGAGCATCAGGGCGCAGAGGGTGGCATAAGCGAAGTTTACAACACCCATCACCTGCATCACATAGCGGGCGCTATTTGCAAACCGGGCGGCCGTTCCTTCTGACTCCCAAAGCAGGAAAAATGCCACCAGGGTGAAAATGGAGTAAAGACCCCAAACCGGCGCAAAACGGGTAATGTCCTTACGCAGGACTGTGCTGTTAAAGAATGATGTTCTTAACTTCATAGTTCACACCTCCCAGCTCATAAATAAAGATCTCCTCCAAAGAAAGGGGCAGTACATCAAAATAGGCAGGCTCGCAAAGCTTTGCCTTTTGTGTAATTTCTTCGGCTGTACCCCGGACGATCAGTGTGCGCAGTCTGCCGGAATTGCTTTCGTGCAAAATCTCCAGTTCCGGGGTCTGGGCGCATACCATTTGCAGTTTGTGGATAGAGCCCTGCATATCTGCCAAACTGCGCTCTAAAAGCAGTTTGCCGTGATCCATAATGCCCACATGGTCGCAGATGTCCTCCAGTTCCCGCAGGTTGTGGGAGGAGATCAGGACGGTGGTATTTCTCTGGGCGACATCGGACAATATCAGGCTCCAAACCTGCCGGCGCATTACCGGGTCCAGTCCGTCCACCGGCTCGTCCAGCACCAGCACATCCGGGCGGGTGCAAATGCTCAGGTGGAATGCCGCCTGTTTTTGCATACCCTTGGAGAACCGACGGATCGGGGACTTTTTCGGCAACTGAAAAACTTCATACAAACGGGTAAACAGATCATCGTCAAATTTAGGATAAATGCCCCTATAATAGGCGCGCATATCCTCCAAAGAGGCAGAAGGGAAGAAGAATACATCGTCAGGGATGCAACTGATACATACCTTCGTTTGGGGATTTTCATAGATGGGCAGACCTTCCATCGTCACGCTGCCGCTGTCCGGACGGTATACGCCGGTGAGCACACGGATGGCGGTGGATTTTCCTGCACCGTTGGGACCTACCAGTCCGTAAATTGCCCCCTGGGGAATGGTCATTGTCAGGTCATCCAGTGCTTTAAAATTTCCGAAACTTTTCGTTACATTACACATTTGAATCATCGTGATCCCCTCCTTGCTTGAGATGCTGAATGATTTCGTACTGGGAAACGCCCAGTGCCATCAGTCCAGAAGCTGCATTGGTTAGCGCCTCCCATAAAGATTGTTCTTCCTGATGAATGCGGGTTTTTCCGCAGACAAAACTGCCCTTGCCGGTAACGGAAGCAATTTGTCCTTCTGCTTCCAGTTCCCGATAAGCCCGCTGAATGGTGTTGGGGTTGATGGAAAGTACCCCAGCCAGTTCCCGAACAGAGGGGAGTTTGTCACCTTCCTGCAAAACACCCTTTTGGATCAGGATGCGGAAATTGTCCACGATCTGGGTATAAATAGGTCGACTGTCCCGGTAGTCCAGATGGATCATAGGCATACCTCCTTATAATGGGAAATTAGTGTATCAAGTGTACCAACTGTACTAGTACAGTTACTATAACACAGCCATACAGTGCTGTCAATAGGAAATTCAAAAATTTCTGACGAACAGTTTGCGTAGGGGACGCCGCCCCCGGCGTCCCATCTGGGGTTTGGGGGTTCGATG
>JAZNDD010000187.1:0-10394 GCA_045587865.1 Faecousia sp. | reverse complement strand
AGGCTTGTAACGGTCGTAGTTATAAAGCTCAAAATCATAAACGCCATCCGGGAACAGCATTCCGGTATCATCACCGGGAACTGTAGTCTCAGAGGTAGTTTCCGTAGGGATAACAGTTGTTTCCGCAGTTGTAGCCTCGGTGGTAGTTGCCACCGGTGCGGTAGTTGTGGCAGGGACATCCCCCCCTGCTACCGGGGTTAATGTGATATTGGAAACAACATGTCTGTCCTTTGCCACAGCGGTTGTTGTATTGAAAATGAGAATCATTTCACCACCAGCCATAGAAACAGGCGCAGCGGTGGTATGGGTTTCATTTGTCACCAGTCCGGTAAAGATTTTATTATCAGCCGTCATTGCTGCTTCGGGGGTGGTATAATCTGCAGCATCCAGCAAATAAACATCAATCGTGTTTCTGGCATCGGTAGAGGTCAGGGAAATATTATAAGTACCGGCACCGGTTTTAGGCGCAGCCAGACGGAGGACAAGATAACCGGTTGTATCATTGCCTCCTGTATAAATGTACAGACCCGTTTTATCGGCAACAATTTTGGATTGATTTGTGCTTGCTCCAAAAGCCTCGCCCTTCCAATTCAGGGAACAAGAAGGATCTGCATACATCTCCTCCAACAGTTTCCATCCTGTTTTGCCGGTGGATGTACCATTGGCATAATTCAAAACTCTACTTAGTTTATCAGCCATATTGTAATTGCTGATTACCGGATCTGCACTATTTCCCAGATCAAAATCGTAAACCGTGGCCCCATTGCCGGCCAAGGTATCTGCGTAGGTAGCAGGAACCACAAAAGACATCAGTGTACATATCAGAAGTATAGTCGCGGTCAATCGCTTTATGAAGCTTTTCATATCGTCTCCTCCATTTTTCTGAAATATTAACTGTTTTATTGACCCTTGAAAAAAACACATATTTGTGCTAAGGTAAATATGCTTGTGTTTACAAGGACATTTTAACATACAAAAATCCGTCTTTCCATATTAAATTTATTCTGTAAATATGAGGTTTTTATTATGGACATTTATTCGGGCATCCCTTTTAATAACATTGATGTCACTGTGCATTTGGCAAGGCACGCGATCATTGATCGGAAACGGCACAATAGCAAACCCTCCCCTTTTACCAGAATTTATGTAGTAAAAGAAGGTCAGGGAACGCTATACTGCAAGGAGCAGGCGATCCCCTTTACCGGCGGCAATATCTACATCCTTCCTGCCGAAATTGAATATGCCCTTGATACCACATATTTCGAGAAGGTGTATTTCCACATATCCGTTCCTACCCAGGAAATGTACGATATTTTTTCACAGCTGGACAGAGTATACCGCCTCCCCTGCCTCGAAAAGGAATATGACACCCTGTATGATCTGATAATGTCTGAAAGCTATTATGACAAGATCAAGCTGAAAATGCATATCCTATCCATACTGGTTCGGCTGCAGGAAGCCAACACCCTCCCCCCGGCAAATATCAAACAGCATTCAGAGCTTGTAAGAAACACACTGATCTACATTCAGGCAAATGCCAGAAGTTCACTGCGGGTTTCTGAGATCGCTGAGCATTGTTTCACATCGGAAAGCCGGATTCGAAATGCCTTCCGTCAGGAGATCGGTATTCCCATTGGAAAGTATATCGACAGTCTGGTCTTTTCCAAAGCTAAGGAATATCTTTCCTGCTCCAGTTTGAAGATCTCCCAGATCAGTGCCATATTAGGCTTTTGTGATCAGTTTTATTTCTCCCAAACCTTCAAAAAACAGTTTGGCATTACCCCAAGCCAATTCCGCAAGCAGGATAACGACAAAATATCTTAAGCAAAGTGCATTCATTTTGCCAAAACCGTCAATTTTCTGTTTATCGGTTAATTCGTAGGGGACGCCGCCCTCGGCGTCCCATCAGGAAATCCGACCTCGATGGGCGGATTTCCTGCAGCTTGCCAATATTTCTGTATTTTGGGGGCATCGAACCCCCAAAATACAGATGGGACGCCGGGGGCGGCGTCCCCTACGAACAAGCTGTCAAACAGAAATTTGTAAAATAATATAGTTTCCTGTTAATGCAATGCTTTAAGCTGGACACTCAAAGGCACTCGATGCGTTTTAACAGAGCAGGCAGCAATTCATCGTAGGGCAGCTTTTCGATTTGCTTGCCCTTTTCAAAGAGCATACCGCAGCCGTCGCCGCCGGCAATGCCGATATCTGCCTCTTTTGCCTCTCCGGGGCCGTTAACGATACAGCCCATAACCGCCACAGTAATGGGCTTTTGGCAGTCTTTCAGTGCGGCGTCTACCTGTTTAACAAGTCCGATCAGGTCGATCTTTGTCCGGCCGCAGGTAGGGCAGGAAATAATATTCACGCCCTCTTTCCGCAAGAGTGCGGCTTTCAGGATATCCTTAGCCGCGTACACCTCTTCCACCGGGTCATCGGTCAGGCTTACACGAATGGTATCACCGATGCCGTCCAATAAAAGCGCACCGATGCCCATTGCAGACTTCATCAGTCCCATACGGACAGGTCCGGTTTCCGTAACGCCAATATGGATGGGATAGTCGCACTTTTCACGGAACAGCCGGGCTGCTGCCACCATTGTTGGGACGGTGGAGGATTTCATAGAAACGCAGGTATCGTAAAAACCGAATTTTTCCAAAAGTTCCAGATGCTGAAAGGCACTCTCCACCAGTGCTTCTGCGGTGGGGTGTCCGTACTTTTCCAGCAGTTTTTTATCTAAACTACCGCCATTGACACCAATGCGAATGGGAATATTCTTCTCCTTGCAGACAGCTACCACCGCCTCCACCCGATCCTCACCGCCGATGTTACCGGGGTTGATGCGGATCTTGGATGCGCCGCCCTGGGCGGCAGCAATGGCCAGTTTATAATCAAAATGGATATCTGCAACCAGAGGCATTGGAGATGCTTTGCAGATTTCAGAAAATGCCTTAGCTGCATCCATATCCGGCACTGCCAACCGGGCGATCTGGCAGCCTGCGGCCTTTAATTGCCGCAACTGAGAAAGAGAGCCTTCCACATCGGTGGTCTTGGTATTGAGCATTGACTGGATCACCACAGGTGCGCCGCCGCCAATGGGAATATCCCCTACTGTTATCTTTCTTGTCATTGTGATGTTACCTCTTAAAAATCATAAAAACATCCTTGAACAAAATTACCGCCATCAGCGCAAGCAAAATAATCATACCCGCACCGTGGATATATCCCTCGTATTTTGGATTGAGTTTTTTTCTTGTAACTTTCTCAATAGCAGTGGTCAAAAGCAAGCCTACGATCCGTCCGCCGTCCAGCGCCGGGATGGGAAGCAGGTTCATAATTGCCAGATTGATGGCAATAAAGCCGCCGAAGTACAGCATATTCAGCAGAGCATCCGAAGTGGTTTCCGATGCATCTGCGGTTTCCGACATAATCTGCACAATGCCCACAGGACCGGACATATCTGCAAAACCTGCCTTGCCGCTGATGAGCATTTGCAGGCTCAGCCGTACAGACCGTGCCACATTGATTGTACTATTGAAGGTGTATTTTAGTTTCCTGCCGAATGTGGCATCCACTTGCGTGAACCGGAATCCATATCTGGGGGTTTCTTCCTCCCCAAAAATATGCTTTTCCATTTGGAAGTTCTCAAGGGTCACTTTTTTGCCGTCCCGTTCCACCACAAGGTCGTGGACATCCCCCGGATTGATGGACAACAGCATCGTAACATCGGAACTTTCGTAAATTCTTTCCCCGTCGATCTTTACGATCCTGTCCCCAATATGCAGGCCTTCTTCGCTGACCACTGTACAGCCCTGTTCCGCATCGGAAATCACCGGAACAATTATCTGTTTCATTGGGGCAAATACGATCAGTAAAATCAAAAAGCCAGTAATAAAATTCATTGCTGAGCCGGCAACCAGGATAATAAAACGCTTCCACCAGGATGCCTTCTGAAAGGATCGGGGATTGTCCGTATCCTCATTTTCGCCCTCCATCGCACAATAGCCGCCAATGGGGATACAACGAATTGCATACAGTGTGTCCCCTTTCTGCTTTTTGAAAATGGCAGGACCCATAAATATGGAAAACTCATTGACCTGAACGCCGGAGAGTTTTGCCGCTGTAAAATGGCCAAACTCATGAAGAAAGATCAATATGCTAAAAAGAAGAATTGCAAAAACAATGCTCATACCCGTCCTCGCTTAATCAAAAATTGCCTTAATTCCCACGAACTGACAACCGTGCCAGTCGGTCAGATTCTAAAATTTCTTCCAGGGTGGGTGCCTGAATGAAAGGAACATCCTCCACTGCCCTGCTGACAAGATCGTAAATATCATAAAAGCCAATCTTGTTTTGTAAAAACAGTGCCACAGCTTCTTCGTTTGCACCGTTCATTACCGGGCAGGCAGTGCCGCCGGTTTTTGCACAATCCCTGGCCAGTTTCAGGCAGGGAAAGGCCTCCATATCCGGTTTTGCAAATGTCAGAGGGGGGCAAGTTGTCAGATCCAACTTGGAAACCGGACAGTCCATACGCGCCGGATAAGTCATAGCCAACTGAATGGGCAGGCGCATATCCGGGCTTCCCAATTGTGCCATTACCGCACCGTCGGTAAATTCCACCATAGAGTGGACGATACTTTGCCGGTGGATCACCACATCCACTTTATGGAGGGGCAGATCATACAGGCGCATTGCCTCGATCACTTCCAGGCCCTTGTTCATTAGTGTGGCACAGTCGATGGTGATTTTTTCACCCATCTTCCAGTTGGGATGCTTCAGGGCATCCGATTTTGTGACAACGCCCAATTCTTCCTTGGTCTTTCCATAGAACGGACCGCCGGAGCAGGTGAGAATAATTTTCTCCACTTCCCGTTTATGGTTCGCACCCATCAGGCACTGGAAAATCGCAGAATGCTCCGAGTCCACCGGAATAATCTCGGTATTGTATTTTTTTGCCTCCGCCATAACAAGCTCACCGGCACACACCAGTGTTTCCTTGTTGGCAAGACCGATCCGCTTGCCGGCACGGATAGCCGCAAGGGTAGGCTTCAAGCCTACCATACCTACGACTGCGGTAATTACACAGTCTGCTTCCTGAATGGTAGCCGCTTCGATCAGTCCTTCTTCTCCCCACGCTACCTGCGTAGGCAAGTCAGAGATTTCATTTTTCAGTTTATTTGCCGCTTCCTGGGTTGCCATAACCGCCAATTGGGGGCGGTATTTGCGGCACTGCTGTGCCAGGCGCTGCACACTTGTGCCGGCAGTTAGCGCCGCCACAGGCAGACCCAGATTGTCAATAATATCCAGGGTTTGCCGGCCGATTGAGCCGGTAGACCCTAAGATGCTTACACATTTTACCATATCACTTCACCACAACCGGCAGCAAAAGCATCAAGGCTTCTGTCAGCGGTGCCACCAGCGTCATAGAGTCAAACCGATCCAAAATCCCACCGTGACCGGGGATCAGATTACCGTAGTCCTTGATGCCCACCTGCCGCTTAATGGCAGAAAAACTCAAATCCCCGAAAACAGCAGCCATTGAGCCCAGCAAACCGTACACAATTGCATACAAGTAATTTGCCCGGAAATCAAATGCAAGATCCAGCACCAGGCAGTAGATCAGCATACCGATAATTGCGCCAACCACACCGCCAACCACGCCTTCCACAGTCTTTTTGGGGCTAATGGTGGGGGCAAGCTTATGCTTTCCAAAAAAATAGCCTGCAAAGTAAGCGCCGGTATCGGACAGAAATGCCAAAACGAAGGGGATCAAAATCAAAAACCGTCCGTTCTGGGCATTGTGCAGGCGCACCAGGGCGCACAGCAAGTAAGGGATCAGGACACCGCCGGCTAAGCAGACCAGCAGTTTTTCATAGGCAAGTTGTCCTTTGGATGCAAGCATTTCCCCGTACAAAGCACTAATGAACACAAGCAGAGTCACCAGCACCCAGGAATAGGGCAATCCAAAATAACTGAGTATGGCAACCAAAAATGCTGTAACCATTGTATAGCCGATCAGCCGGGGATGCTTTACAAGTTTTGTTCCCCATAACAGTTCGTATGCGCCGATGGCAGCCATAATTCCAAATAAAATTGCAGTATAAATCGTAGGCAAAACCAGTACGATCACAAGCAGCAGCGGCAGCAAAACACCGGCTGTAATAATGCGGGTTTTCATATTTATACCCCTCCAAACCGGCGGTTACGCCGGCAATATTCGTTAATGGCCTCGTCCAGGTCTTCCGGCTGGAAGTCAGGCCACAGAACATTCAAAAACACATACTCAGAATAGGCAGACTGCCACAGCAGAAAATTGCTGGTACGCAGTTCTCCGGAAGGACGAATGATCAATTCCGGATCGGGAACATCTTTTGAGTACAAATAAGAAGCTAACAGTTCCTCCGTCAGATCCTCCGGCTGATATTTCCCGTTTGCCACATCCCGGGCAAAGGCAGCAGATGCCTTCACAATTTCATCTCTGCCACCATAATTGAGGCAGAAGTTCACCTGCACTTCGTGATACTCTGCAGACCGGCTTTCTGCATCCCGGCAAAGTTTTTGCAGCCGGGGACTCAGGCGGCTCAGGTCACCGAAAAATTTGAAGCGCACGTGGTTCTTTTCCATATCTGCCAATGCTTCTTCCAGATATTTGCCCAACAGGCGCATAATGCCCGATACTTCATTGGCTGAGCGTTTCCAGTTTTCTGTTGAAAAAGCATAGACCGTCAGATACTCCACACCCAGTGTGCGGCAGTAGTTGGCGGTTCTGCGGAATGCTTCCGCACCTGCCGCATGACCGGCAGTACGGGGTAAGCCCCGCTTTTTGGCCCAACGGCCGTTTCCGTCCATAATAATAGCAATATGGCGGGGAATATTCGTCTTTTGTTCTGCCATATTACCACCTCTTTCTGATAAATTGTAGGGGGCGCAAGCGCCCCCTCGATATAATGCGAATTGCGGCAAAAGAGCCGATCATTTTATAGTCAGCGAGCTATTTTGGCGCAAGTTGGGTTTTTGAAAGACGCAGACATACTTTGTGTATTTCAAGTTTTTCAAAAGCGCGAATTGTGGCAAAAGAGCCGCCGAAGTTTACAGAGCCATCAGTTCCTTTTCCTTAGCAGCCAGCGCTTCATCTGCCTTCTTAACATACTTATCCAGCAGGTCCTGCAGATCCTTTTCTGCCTTCTTCTGCTCATCCTCGGTAATCTCGGAATTCTTCTTCAGCTTCTTCACATAGTCCATACCGTCACGGCGGATGTTACGCATTGCAACCTTGGATTCTTCCGCATACTTCTTAACCTGCTTGACCAGCTCCTTACGGCGCTCCTCAGTCAGTTGGGGGAAGATCAGACGGATGACCTTGCCATCGTTCTGGGGGTTGATGCCCAGGTCACTGATCTGGATTGCCTTCGGGATGTCGGTGAGCAGTTTGGTATGCCAGGGGGAGATCACCAGGGTGGGGGCATGGGGGGTGGAAATGGTAGCCACACCGTTTAAGGGTGTCTCACTGCCATAATATTCAACTGTGATCCGGTCCAGAACCTTTGCGTTTGCACGGCCTGCGCGAACAGCGCCGAATTCCTCGCTCAAATGCTCCAGAGCCTTTTCCATTCTTCTTGCGTAATCGTTAAAATCTACTGCCATAATGTAGTCCTCCTTAAAACTTGTTTTTCACGGTGGTTCCGATGGCTTCGCCCCGAACCACACGGACAATACTGTTTTCTTCTGCCAGACCGAAACATACCAGTGTCATATCATTGTCCATTGCCAGAGTCATAGCCGTGGAATCGGTGGCTTTTAAGTGCTGCGCCAACACCTGGTCGTATGTAAGTTGGGTATAACGAACAGCATCCGGGTTCTTTACCGGGTCGGCAGAATAAATGGCATCTACATTCTTCGCCATCAAAATGGCATCCGCCTCGATCTCTACGCCCCGCAGAACTGCACCTGTATCGGTGGAGAAATAGGGGTTGCCGGTACCCGCAGCAAAGATAACCACCTTGCCCTCGTTTAAGTAACGGTTTGCCGTATCCCGTGTAAAGTACTCGGCGAATTTATTCATTTCCACAGCGGTCAGAACTCTGGCATCCAGCCCGTGCTGTTCCAGCACATCTCCAACAGCGATAGCATTCATAACCGTAGCCAGCATACCCATTGCATCTGCGTGGGAACGCTGCAGCTTTCCGGTGCCGTTTTTCACGCCCCGCCAGAAATTACCGCCGCCGATCACCAGACCTACCTGCACGCCCATTTCCACACAGGTTTTGATGGATTCGCACACCTCGTGGATCTTGGAAAAATTCAGGCCAAAGCCTTCCCCGGCAGCCGTCTTTTCGCCCAGGGCTTCGCCGCTGACCTTCAGCAAAATGCGCTTGTATTTGATCTCAGGCATCTTTTCACACTCCTTCTTGTATATCCTTTCCTATTTTAATATAAGTCAGCCAAATTGACAACCATAATTTCTGAAAAAATACAAATTGTTTTCAGTAATTTCAAATTTTTCTCCGCTCCGCTGCAGAGGCGTTGCTATTTTCCGGACTTTTTGCTATAATCCAAGCAGCATAACAGAAGGGAATAATCAATATGAAGCGAAAAAGAAAAGGTGTTGCAGCAGTTCAGGCAAAGCCCCAGTTTGAAGCCGGTGTGGATCTGTTTCGGATCTTGGGACTTTTATTCGTAAACGGCTTGCACGCCTGTTTATATAACGGATTTTACAGCGTACCCCAAACAGGTGCAGATATATGGCTTGCTACTTCCTTCCGTTGGCTGTTTTACGGCTGCAATGCTATGTTTATGCTGCTGACCGGCTACTTAAAATCCGCAAAGCCCTGGAACAGGCGCTATTATAAGGGTCTTCTAACTGTGCTTGTGGGCTATGTGCTCACCTGCATTATTTCCTATCCTGTCCGCTATTTTCTGATTGGTGAAAAGGATGGACTGTCTGTATGGCTGGAGCGATTTTTCACCTTCAGCAATTACGCCTGGTATGTGGAAATGTACATCGGTCTGATCCTTTTCAGTCCCATTATCAATTTGGCGCTGCAGCAAATTACCGATCGGAAAAAGCTTCTTCTTTTGGCAGGAAGCTGTCTGTTTGTCACCTCGATGCACTCTGTTACCGCTGTTGACCTGATCCCAAATTACTGGTCAGCTATGTATCCGGTTACCCTGTACATTCTGGGCGCAGTCATCCGGAAGCTGCAGCCGAAATTCCCCGCCTGGTCTTGTCTGCTGACCGCTGCACTGACGGCTATGGGGCTTGGACTTGCTTCCCTTTGCACCACAGACAAGGGCTTTTCCAACGGCTTTACCCAGGGCTACGGGGGATTTTGGGTGACCATTATGGTCGCTGCCCTGTTTATGGGCATCTACCGGCTGCACTTCAGTGAGAAAACAGGCAAGGTGCTTCGCTGGCTCTCCGGCGGTGTGTTTGAAGGCTACATCCTTTCCCGGCTTTTCGATGTTTGGGTATATGGGCTTGTCCCCCAGTGGCACACGCCGAAAAAATATCCCCTGATTTTTGTGTGCATTACTATCCCCGTTTTTATAATCTCCATTCTTGTGGGAAAATGGGTGCATACCACATCCGTGGCGATCGTAGAGCAGATCCATTACCGCAAAACCGTTTCTTCCGGTAAAAGTCGACATTGAGCAAATTGCCCAAAAATGTCGAAACGCTGCCAATCATAAAAACATATTTCAAGCAAGCTAACGAAGGGATTCCTAAGGGGGAAGCGGAAGAAAAGTTGGATGATTTATATCCAATCCGCTTCCCCCTTAGGCCGTCTGGAGAGTCCGAGAACCATACGGGAGGTTCTCGGCGGCTCTTTGCATACTTTCTCGCCGGAGAGAAAGTATGACAGGCAGGAGATTGCCCCGTCGCTTCGCTCCTCGCAAAGACGTGGAAGTATGAAGTCTGATTGCGTAGGGCGGGGGCTTGCTCCCGCCGTCTGCTGTTTTGGGGTTCGATGCCCCAAACAGCAGCAGTATTATAATTTGACGGTGTGGTAGCGGCGGGAGCAAGCCCCCGGCCTACACAACTGCTGTGCTTGTCTTCTACCAATTAACCAAAAACTTTTTTGCCGGACTGCGGGATATTCCCTGTTGCAAACTGCTTATCTATGGGTTATAATATATGCAAATTTTCCCAAAAGAGAGGTTTCAATATATGGCTGAAATTACGGAAAGCAAGAATTTCATTCACAGCTTTATTGAAGAAGATATTGCCGAGGGCGGCCGGTTCGCCGGAAAGACCGTCCACACCCGGTTCCCGCCGGAGCCGAACGGCTACCTGCATATCGGTCACTGCAAGGCGCTGATCATCGACTTCGGCACTGCCGAGAAGTTCGGTGGTCTGTGCAACCTTCGTATGGACGACACGAACCCCACCAAAGAGG
>JAZNDD010000186.1:0-63178 GCA_045587865.1 Faecousia sp. | reverse complement strand
CACAATGCGAATGTGGTGCGCTCCCAACTGCGCTACAAGCCCATATTTCAATACTGAAATTATAGATACTTGCACACAGTTTGTCAAGGGGATCTATGGGCAGATTTTTCCGTCCGTTGTAATCGTAATAATATTATTAGGTACGCTTTTTCCGCTTCCTAGTATGGCTTGTTCTACTGCATATGCAATGCCACCGCAGCAGGGAACCTCCATCCGAACAACGGTAATACTCCGGATATTATTGTTTACAAGGATTGCAGAAAGCTTTTGAGAATAATCTACACTATCCAGCTTTGGGCAACCGATCAGTGCAACGCGGTTCTTGATAAAATCTGTATGGAAATTGGCGTATGCGTATGCAGTGCAGTCTGCAGCGATCAGCAGGTCAGCACCGTCAAAAAACGGCGCATTGATCGGTGCAAGCTTGATTTGCACAGGCCAGTTTGTCAGCATATTACCGGGGCAAAAGGAAATGGGGGCGTGCTTATTTGCAGATTCTTTTGCTTTGCGGACTGCTTCTTCATCGTATGCAGGTGCTTCCCGCACTTCAAAAGTGATCGCTCCGGTAGGACAGGCAGGCAGACAGTCACCAAGGCCATCGCAATAATCCTCCTGTAACAGCTTTGCCTTTCCATCAACCATACCAATCGCACCTTCGTGGCAGGCTGTGGCACAAAGGCCACAGCCGTTACACCTATCTTCATCGATTTTAATGATCTTTCTTTTCACGCCACACCCTCCTTGCGCTTCTTTTGAGAAGCCAGGATCTCCATCATATGGTTATACATTTCTTCACCAACACATTGCTTGGCGTACTGGCACCATTGAACGCAGCTGAGTGTATCATTATAAGCGACAAAGCCACACTTATCGCAGGCCATCTCTGTATCAATGGAGAACAGCTCAATAAGGTTGCCGCAATTCGGACATACCTTCTCGTGAATGGTCGGCGTTCTGGGTTTTCCCTGACATCCTCCAATAATCATATATAAGCACCTCCTTGACTTTGTGGGATTATCATACTATACTGTTATCAGAATGTATGTTGAATTTTCAACAAAGAGGAGAAAATATGGAAAATTTTTATGCTGTAATTGAAAACTGTCCGCTTTTTGACGGAATATCATTGTCTGAGTTCAAGGGAATGCTTGGCTGTCTGAATGGCAGAGTGTTAGAAATGAAAAAAGGTCAGCCTGTTTTGAGAGAGGGCGATGCAACCAATCAAATGGGTGTGATACTTTCCGGTTCTGTGCAAGTGATCCGGGAGGACTATTATGGGGATCGCAGTGTTTTGAGCCACATCGGTCCGGCACAAATATTTGGGGAGGCTTATGCGTTTTCGCAGGCACAGGCACTGCCTGTCAGTGTTGTTCCGGATCAGGACGGAAAGGTTTTGATGCTGGATAGCCGTAGGATCGCATCCTGTTGTGCCAATGCCTGCGAATTTCATAACAAAATGATTTTTAATCTGCTGCGGCTTGTTGCTGATAAAAGCTTGATGCTGCATCAGAAAATTGAGATTACATCCAGGCGGACCACCAGAGAAAAGCTGCTGACATACCTTGCATATCAGGCGAAGCTGCAAAACAGTAATACATTTACCATTCCCTTTGACCGGCAGGCATTGGCGGACTATCTGGAAGTGGACCGGAGCGGTCTTTCTGCCCAAATTAGTCAGTTGCGAAAAGAAGGTGTTCTGGAGAGTGAAAAGAACCATTTCCGTCTGCTAAAACCGGAAATGGATTAGTTTATTGGTTGCAATGTGGCGTGAAATAGGCTATAGTATTTATAAAATAAGACACAGGGGTGATGTTGTGAAAGACAAATTTACACGAATTAGTTTCGATAAGATCATTAACATTGAAAAAATCATAACCCTGTTTTATATGGAAATGCCACGAAATTTTGGTTATGACGGAGAAAGTCACAATTTCTGGGAAATGGTCTACATTGACAAAGGGGAAATGATTTGCACTGCAGACAAGAATCGCTTTATATTAAAAAGCGGCGAAATGACATTCCACAAGCCCAATGAATTTCACAATCTGGCAGGGGACGGAAAAACTGCACCCAATGTAAGCATTATTACCTTTGAATGTAAAAGTCGCGCAATGAAGTATTTTGAAGGAAAGATATTTCAACTTGACAGCCGAGAAAAAAGCCTATTATCGAAACTGTTTGAGGAAGGATTATCTTGTTATCAGTTAGTTGATCCTAAAAATCCACTCCTGCAAAATATGGAGCCATTACAGACTGCCCCAATAGGAAGCAGTCAAATGACTAAGAACCTGCTGGAGATCTTTTTGATCCAATTATGCAGACGCACAGATGTATTGACGAAAAAAATGCGCCGCAGTTATGTGATCGATGGGGTGGATGTGCCCTATCAGGTGAAAGAAATCCTGGATTTCCTGCAGGAAAACCTGTACAGCAGAATTACAATTTGCGATGTTGCGCGTATGATGGGCAAAAGCGAAAGCACCGTCAAGCAGATTTTTGCAACCTATCGGAAAAATGGCATTATGCATTATTATAATAGTTTAAAAATCAAAGAGGCAAAACGGCTGATTTGCCAGGGGAATTATAATATGACACAAATTGCGGAGATGCTTGGTTTTGAAAATCCCCAGTATTTTTCAAAATGTTTCAAGACATTTGCAAAGATGTCGCCCAGTGAATATAAGCAGACCATTGTGAAATAAAACCCGGAGAGTATAAAATGATGAAGTATATTTTAAATCACGATACTGTGATGAATTTTTTACCGGACAGAGATCCAAAGGCCCACAAGGGTGACTTTGGAAAAATACTGCTTCTGTGCGGGAGCAAAGGTTACACCGGAGCAGCAACCCTTGCGGCAATGGGTGCATTGCGCAGCGGTGCAGGACTGGTATTTCTTGGCGTACCGGAAAGCATCTATGTAATCGAGGCAATCAAGTTAACAGAACCGATCGTGTTTGCTTTACCGGATGAAAACGGGATGCTGTCTGTAAATGCATCCGATGCACTCTTAAAACGACTGGAAGGAAAAGATGCGGTATTGATTGGACCGGGGTTGGGTCAGTCAGAAGGGACATTTTGTGCAGTAAAAACTGTGCTTGAGAATTTTAAGGGACCGGTCGTTTTGGATGCGGATGGCATAAATGTGATCTGTGCGCATAAGGATATTGTGCGTGGAAGGACAAGTCCAACGATCCTTACACCCCACGAAGGGGAGTTTTGCCGCCTGTTTGGTAAGATGATTGATAATCGAATCGATGATGCCGTGACAATGGCGTTGGATTTAGGTGCTATCATTTTGCTGAAAGGTCATAAAACGGTTATTACCGATGGGAAAATCTGCTATGTAAATCCCACAGGAAATCCGGGAATGGCAGTCGGTGGCAGTGGTGATGTGCTCTCAGGTATTATCGTAAGCCTGCTGGGACAGGGGATACTGCCTCTGGAATCAGCCGCTTGCGCCGCCTGGCTCCACGGTGCCGCCGGTGATATTTGCAAGCAGGAGATTGGACAGTACGGATTGTTGCCCAGTGATATGGTACAGGTCTTACCGCGACTGTTAAAATAAGGCGGGATTCTATGAAACGCATTTTTGCGGTGCTATTGGTATTTTTCTGCTTTACCGGCTGTAAAAATTCCAGTAGCGACATTGGTCGAGCAATGGCATTGAGAGAACAGTTACTATCCGGAAAAGGCTGTGCATTTGATACGGTGATTACAGCAGATTATGGAGATAAGGTCTACACATTCTGTATGTCCTGTCATGCGGACACGCAAGGAGATCTAACCTTTACAGTTACTGATCCAAAGACCATTTCCGGCATATCAGGTAAAATCTCAAGCCAGGGCGGTCATTTAACATTTGATGACAAAGCACTGGCATTTGAAATGCTGGCCGATGGACAAGTGACGCCGGTAAGTGCACCATGGTTGCTTATCCGCACATTAAGAGGCGGTTATCTGACTGCCTGCGGTGCAGACGCAGAGTACCTGCGGGTCGCAATTGATGATAGTTATGAAGAAAATGCACTTCATTTGGACATCTGGTTGAATACTCAGAATGTTCCTGTACGGGCGGAGATCCTGTGGCAAGGTCAGCGCGTAGTGTCGCTTGAAGTCAGAAACTTTTCCTATGTGTAGCATTTTGTCATCCGTGGCATAGAATAAATTGCAAGTGATACCGTATATTTTTCCGTTGTGCGTGGGAGAATAGTTTTAACCGCGTTACATATGGAAAACTTCCGGTAGCGCAGGTAATGATTTCCCACGGAGTGTGAATAAATGGATAGCACGGTCAAACGCGGTGATATTTTTTACGCAGACTTATCGCCGGTAGTCGGAAGCGAACAGGGGGGAACAAGGCCTGTTCTGATCGTACAAAATGATACTGGTAACCGGCACTCTCCCACAGTGATTGCGGCGGCCATCACAAGTCAGACCGGAAAAGCACGCCTTCCCACCCACATTAGTATTGCTGGGGGTAGTGTCGGTCTGAGCAAGGACTCTGTGATTTTGTTGGAACAGATCCGCACCATCGACAAACGCCGTTTACGGGAGCATATGGGCCGTCTGGACGACCAGCATATGCTGCTTGTGGATGATGCAATTGCAGTTAGTTTTGGTCTGAATGACAACAGAACCCTATGAATGGAAAGCCCCCTTATCGCATATAGTTGCGATAAGGGGGTGCTTTTATGGAGTGGTGTTATGATGTTGCGCTGGGAAATCAAATTATCGGTTCCGTGAGAGTGATCCGGGAAGGGCTCTATTACCACTTTTGTTGTGTATGCTGTCTTTCCGGAGACGTGATGTATCAATTAACAGCGGTGTGTAACGGCAAAGAAATTTCTCTTGGTGTTTGCGTGCCGGTTCCTGGTGGATTTGGTGTAGATACCAGGATTCCGGTCAAGGCAGTAGGGGAAGGGGATTTTTCGTTTTATGCAGTACCAAAGCATAGCAACTTAAGAGGGAAATTTGTTGCAATCAGGGCTGAGGAACCGTTTGCGTACATCGATAGACTGATGCAATCCCGCCTGATGATCCAAAATGGAGATGTAGGCGTCTGGATTGCGGATACATAATTACTGGGGAACATATACATAATCCAGCAGTTCATTTAGCCGCGTCTGTCCGATTCCTTTCACATTCAAAAGATCAGCGGCAGATTGAAAAGGACCATTTTTCTGACGATAATCAATAATGTTTTGCGCGGTTGTTTTGCCAATGCCCGGTATATCTTGCAGTTGCTCAACCGTTGCGGTGTTAATGTTAAGTTTTCCTTGGGTTTGTGTAGTTGTTTTATTACTAACAGATTGCTGGTTTTTTTGATTATTCAGCCAAACAGCGCTAATGGTATTTCTCCCAATGTAAATTCCAAGAAGGATACACAAAAATGCAGAAGTTATATAAATCAAAATTGTATGGCCCTTTTTCATTTTAGTTACCTCACACCACATTGACGCGACAGAAATTTGTTGCTATAATACTTCCATATTATATATGGGATTTTCCTGTGGGACAAGTCTTTTAACAGAATATGAGGAAGAAATATGAAAAAATTAGGCCTTCTTTGTCTGGTATTTTGCCTGATCGTTACTTTTTCACTAAATATATTTGCAGTTTCTGCGGAAGAACCTGTAAACGATAGCACCATTACGAACGGCGCCCATTCTTTAGACGGTCAAGTGCCACTTTTGGGTTCTGATCGCTTGGTAACGAATGTGCAGTCTGCAATAGTATATGAAACAAAGTCCCAGACACTGATGTATGCATTTAACCCAGATGAACAGGTGTCGCCTGCCAGTCTTGTTAAGATTTTGACGGCACTGATTGTTGCAGAAAAATCAGACCTTTCGGATGCAGTGACTGTCCAGGAAAGCACGTTGCAGTCCGTTGCTTCCGACGCTGTTTCTGCGGATCTTCTTGCCAATGAAGTACTGACGGTGGAAGATTTGCTGTACTGTATGATGGTTGGCTCTGCCAATGATGCTGCCGCAGTTTTGGCAGAGCACGTTTCCGGTACGCAGAGTGCCTTTGTGGAACAGATGAACCAGTATGCAGTAGACTTGGGTTGCAATCAGACGAATTTTACCAATGTTCACGGCTTGCACGATGATCTGCAATATACTACCGTGCGGGATATGGCAAGAATTCTGGCAAAAGCAATGGAAAATGAAATCTTTTGCAAAGTCTTTGGGGAGATTTATTATAATGTTCCGGCAACCAATTTGTCTGAAGAAAGATCTCTTGCCAGTGGCAACTATTTGATGAATAACGATAGTGTCCAGATCTATCACGATAGCAGAATTACCGGTGGACGCACGGCAGTAACCTCCACCGGGCATCGTAGTATCGCATCTTCAGCAGAAGCAAACGGAATGCAACTGATCTGCATCATTACAGGTGCTCAGTCAGTCATTCGGGACGATGGATATACTGTTGAAATTTTTGGCGGTTATAATGAAACATCCATGCTGCTTAATTCCGGATTTGAGGGCTTTGAAGCAAAGCAGATTTTCTACGCCGGACAAACTGTAGAACAGTATGCTGTTGAGAATGGTGCATCCGATGTGGTTGCCGGTGCTATGGACTCAGTGTACACAGTTCTGCCCCAGGGCGTTGGCGTTGCTGATCTGGATTACCGTCTTACCAACAAAACCGGGTCTGTTACTGCCCCGGTTGAGAAAGGGCAGATCTTGTCCGGTATGGAAGTCTGGTATAATGGCATTTGTGTTGGATACACAGATTTGTGCGCTATGAACTCAGTTCCGATTGCACAACAGACAATGGACGATTCAAAACAAACTACCGGTAAATTCCCCTGGAAGGCAATTTTGCTCACGGTTGTATGCATCATCCTTGCAGTCATTTTCATTCTGATTGTTCTGCGTTCTGTAGGGAAGATGAAAAATGCAGCAAGCAAGAGCCGCAGTCGGCACTATAGAAGAAGCCACAGAAGGAGCAGATAATATGCTTAACTGGGAAGAACTAAAATATCATTGTCAGAAGTGCTATGGTTGCGGATTAAGCCACACCAGAAACAATGTTGTTTTTGGTGTTGGACCTGAAAATGCGGATGTAATGTTCATTGGAGAAGGTCCCGGTGAGCAAGAGGACCTGAAGGGAGAACCTTTTGTGGGTCTTGCAGGTCAGTTGCTGGACGATATGCTGTCCATCATTGATTTGGGTCGCCATAATTGCTATATCGCAAATATTGTCAAATGTCGCCCTCCCGGAAACCGGGATCCGAAAGATGAAGAGCAGGATGCCTGCATTGGTTATTTGCGCAATCAGGTTGCCTTGATTCAGCCAAAGATCATCGTTTGTTTGGGAAGAATTGCGGCAAAACGATTGATCGACCCAGATTTTCGTATCACCAGAGAACACGGAACATGGTACTGTAAAAGCGGAATATGGATGACTGCACTTTATCATCCGTCCGCACTTTTGCGGGATGTCTCTAAAAGACCGGACACGTTTGAAGACTTGCTGGAAATCCGTAAAAAAATACAAGAAGTACACGCAGATATATAAGGCGGGGAACGCATTACGCGCTCCCCGCCAAATTAGTTCGTTATTTCTGAGGATTTTTGTTTTCTTCATAAGTCAATACTTCTTTTGCAATATAAATGGGTCGGTTTTTGCTCTGCTCAAAAGTTCTTCCCACATATTCACCAATAATACCGGTGCATAGCAACTGCATACCACCCAGGAATAGAATCAGCACAATGTTGGTTGCATAGCCGGGAATGTCGATGCCTGCAATCAATTTTTGCAATACAACAAAAATCAGGTACAAAAAAGCAGCAATTGCACTGATACTACCTAAAAATGTTGCAATTCGCAAAGGTTTTGTGGAATAGCCAATGATCCCGTCCACAGCATAATTAAACAGTTTCCGGAAACTCCACTTGCTTTCACCGCCGGCGCGTTCGCAGGCAACATAGGGGATAAAGTGGGTGGTATAGCCGACCCAGGCAAAGATGCCCTTGGAAAAACGGTGATACTCACCCATATCGATCAAACTGTCGGCAACACTTCTGCGGAAAGTCCGAAAATCGCTGGCATCGGATTTTAAGTTAATATCCGACATCCGGTTAATGATCCGGTAAAAACCTTTCTTAAAGAAAGACAGAATTTTTCCTTCACCGCGACGGTCCTGATAGGCGGCTACAACATCATATTCTTCGTTATTTTCCAGAAAATCGACCATTTCGCGGACAATTTCAGGCCGTTGCTGAAGATCGGCATCGATCAGGGAAACATAGTCGCCGCTTGCGTGCTTCAGTCCTGCATAGAGTGCGGCTTCCTTGCCGAAATTACGGGAAAGACTGACAACCTTAACCGGACTTTTTTGTGTTTTGTGAAGTTTCCGAAGTTCGTGCAGTGTTGCGTCCTGACTTCCATCGTTTACAAATACGATTTCATAATCGTATCCGCAACCGTCAAATGCAGAAATCACCGCAGACTGAAAGGCGGCTACGTTTACCGCTTCATTGTAGCAGGGGACAACAAGGGATAATTTCATAGTTTTCATCTCACAATCCCATAGAGGTTATAATATGGATCTTTGTCAAAATTATGGAGTTTTATACGGATATTAACCCGCCGTACATCATAAGGCAGATGGTAATGAACAATGTGAAAATGGAAAGGATACTGGTCCACACCACCAATTGCGTGGCAAGTTGTCCATCGTTTTTCATACCGGATGCCATAATGGCACTGGACACTGCCACCGGTGAGCCAAACACAGCGATCAATGCGGGATATTCTGCAGCACCGCAGGAAAGGAAGTTTGTGTACTTACTTATAATAATTGCAAATCCGATGCCAATAATCGGTGCGATAACCGTTCTGCACAAAGTGCCTGTTACTATTTCTTTGAACATCCCTTTCACTGCAGAAAACTTAAACTGACCGCCTAAAAGGATTAGTGCCAGGGGAGAGGTGATTCCTTTAATATTATCCAGGACAGTATAGATGAACTTCAGGTTTCCGCGGATCGTAAAAATAGGTCTTCCCAAAAGATTTGTTTGTAACTGACGAAGACCGAGGCAGATAAGACCCAGAACCACTCCAATGATCAGCGGATTTGTAACGATGCCTTTTAAGACACTTTTTAGATCCAGTTTTTTGCTATTGGGATCTTTCATAAAAATCGTCAGAGAAATGACGGCAAAGGTGTTGTAAATAGGAATCAAAAATGCAGATACAATTGCGGCAACTGCCATTGCTTCTGCACCGCCAAGTGCATTGGCAAGCGGCAGACCGATGATGGCATAATTGCTCCGATAAACGCACTGCATCACAACACCTTTTCGCTGGGGAACATTCGTTGTGCGTGCAGCAATAAAACTCAGCAGGAACAAAAAACATACAGCTAACACTGTGTAGATTACAATATCTAGATTAATTGTGCTAAGACTTTCAATGTCATAAACATTGACAAACAGCATAATTGGCAAACAGATGTTAAATACAAACTTATTTCCGGTAGTGACAAAACTGTCGTTAAGGATACCGATCCTGCACAGCACATAGCCGATCAGGATCAGAATCAAAATCGGAAAAATTGAATTGACTGCAGTCAATAAAATGTGTCCTAATCCCATTCTGATCTCCTAGATTAAATAATTACAGTCATTATACATCCTGCGTTGTATTGTGTCAATCATTCCGCTTAGGTCATTTAAACTTCAGAGTAAAATAAACAAAAACAATTGTATTTCCTTGACAAACATCGAAGGTTGCTTCATAATGTACTTAATATAGTATTCATAATCCAATCCACAGGGAGGAAATGTAAAATGAAAGACATAAAACGACTAATTGCATTGTTTCTTATGCTATGCATCCTTGCAACATTGCTGCCCACTGTATCTTTTGCTGCAACTACCGCTAGTGGTACTTGCGGCACAAACCTGACCTGGAATTTGAACGATACCGGTACGCTTACAATCTCCGGAACCGGTGCAATGAGTAACTTCTCTGCTGAAACCGCACCCTGGTATGGTAGTCGTTCTTATATCAAAAAGGTTATCATTGAAGCAGATACCACTACCATTGGCAATTATGCGTTCTATTCCTGCTACAACATGACCGACATCACCATCTCAGACAGCGTGACCAGTATTGGTAATTATGCGTTTTATTTCTGCGACAATCTGACTGGCATCAATATTCCGGATAGCGTGACCAGTATTGGTAATTATGCGTTCTCTTGGTGCTACGGGCTGACTGGCATCACCATCCCGGACAGCGTGACCAGCATTGCTGATGGTGCGTTCGATAGCTGCTTAGGCCTAACAAGCATCATAATCCCGGACAGCGTGACCACCATTGGTTATAGTGCGTTCGATAGCTGCTCCGGCCTAACAAGCATCACAATCCCGGTTAGTGTGACCAGTATTGGCAGCTGGGCATTCTCTAACTGCAGCGTCCTAACAGATGTATATTATGGTGGCACAGCGGATCAGTGGGCACAAATTTATATTGATTCCTTCAACACGTCATTGACCGATGCGACTGTTCATTACAATTCTTCTAACTCCGGGGATGGTGAGAATACCGGAAGTGGCAATCAGGTTATCGTTGATTCTTCCCTATATCCGGAAAGCGCACATAATTACGCAAATAATCTCAACGAGTCAAAATCCTTTACCTGGCCCGGAGCCGAAAAACTGGAGATCACATTCAGCACCAGTACAGAAGTGGAAACAAACTATGATAAAATTTATCTATACGACGGTTCCGGCAACCAACTTGCGGTATACACCGGAAAGGAACTTTCAGGCACAACAGTAATAATTCCTGACGACACATTCACAATCAAACTGACTTCAGACAGTAGCGTGCAAAAATATGGATACTCCTTTAGTTCAATTGTGGCATTTATGCCTGCGGACATTGGTGGAACTTTCGGTGATAATCTGAATTGGAAATTGGATCAAACAGGCACATTGACAATCTCCGGTGCTGGAACGATACCCGATTTTGAAAGTGAAATCGAGACACCTTGGTATTCCCATAAGACCGATATTAAAGCAATCGTTATTGAATCTGGCATTACTACAATTGGAGATTGTGCATTTTACGGATGTGATCAAGTAACTGAAATATCTGTGGCAAACACCGTTACGACCATTGGCGATCGAGCATTCTCCGGTTGCAATTCTCTGACAACCATTTCGCTCCCAGAAGGAGTAAGCAGCATCGGACAAGGCTGCTTCGGAGCTTGCAAAAAACTGACTAATGTTGTTCTCCCTGATAGCCTGCGCTTTGTAGGAACATACGCTTTTGCTGAATGCAGCAGTCTGACCAATGTTACTTTGGGTAACAGTCTGACCTACATCAACGAAGGAATGTTTAACAACACTAAACTTACAGTTATTGTGATTCCTGATTCTGTAACCAGAATTGAATCCGGTTCTTTCTTCGGCTGTAATTGTTTGACAACGGTTACAATTCCTGTAAGCGTTACCTATATTGACGAGTATGCATTTTATCAAGCTGGAATACAGGAAGTTTACTATGGTGGAAGTGCTGCGGATTGGGCAAAGATATATATCGGTGAAATGAACAGTCCGCTGACCAAGGCGACGCTGCATACCGTAGAACCTACTGTGACGAACATTACAATTAAAAGTCAGCCGGATAAGGTTACATACTGGGTAGGGGAAACCCTGGATACCACGGGTCTCGTGCTGACTGCCACCTACAGCGATGGCACCACTGTGGATATTACCGATGGGTTTACCACCTCCGGCTTCAGCTCCTCTGCTTCCGGCAGAAGATATGTTACCGTTACCTACGAAGGTAAATCCACCACATTCCTTGTAACGGTTAGCGCCTTGCTGGATAGTGGTACCTGCGGTGAGAATCTTGTCTGGACACTTGATGACACAAATACCCTGACCATTTCTGGCACAGGCACAATGGACAACTGGTCAACATATTCTGATGTGCCGTGGTCTGTCTATCGCAATTCAATTTATTATGTGATTATTGAAAATGATGTGACAAGCATTGGTGATTATGCGTTTACGCAGTGCCTTGACCTTCGGAATGTAACAATTGGAAACAATGTCAAAAGTATTGGTAAACGCGCTTTTGATAGTTGCATTAGTTTGTATTCTATCGCTATTCCCAATGGGGTAACAACCATCGGTGAGGGCGCATTTGTACAATGTCAGTCGTTGCAGGCTGTCAGTATTCCTGCAAGCGTAATCAGTATCGGTGAAGGTGCCTTTAATTATTGTTGGAATTCACTTGGTTTTGGGGTAAATAAAGATAATCCTGCCTACAGTAGCGATGATTCTCATATTCTTTTTAACAAAGATAAGACTGCGCTTATCCAAGCACCTTATTGTCTTTCCGGTGAATACACGGTTCCCGAAAGTGTTATCACAATTTGCGACGATGCATTCTATTCGTGTAAAGACATGACCGGCATTACGATCCCAGTCAGCGTTACAAGCATTGGTGATTGGGCGTTCTATGACTGCAGCAGCTTGACTGATGTGTACTATGACGGCACTGCTACCCAGTGGGCGAAGATTACTATTGGTAGTGCAAATACAGGATTGACAGATGCAAACATCCATACGGCAGAACCTACTTTGACGGAGATTTCTGTAACTGTTCAGCCTGACAAAGTTGTGTACTGGGTTGGAGAAACCCTGGATACCACCGGTCTGGTATTGACTGCAACCTACAATGATGGCACCACTGCTGCTATTACGGATGGCTTCACCGTCTCCGGTTTTGACAGCGCTATTGCCGGGAATCAGTCGATTACTGTTACCTATGAAGAAAAAACTACAACCTTTACAGTAATAGTGAATCAGCCTGTTATAACTGACCTTCTCATCAAAACCAATCCTGACAAACTGGTTTACTGGGTAGGGGAAACATTGGACACTACCGGTCTTGTGTTGACCGCTACCTACTCTGACGGCAATGATGAAATTGTGACTGAAGGTTTCACCGTTTCCGGCTTTGACAGTTCTACTGCCGGCGATCAGATTGTCACGGTTACTTATGAGGATAAAACAGCAATATTTATCGTAACCGTGAATGAGCCTTATTTGACGGATATTTCCATTAATACCCAGCCCGATAAACTTGCATATTGGATCGGGGAGAGATTGGATATTACCGGTCTGTCACTAACTGCTTTTTATAGTGATGGCAGCAGCAAAACTGTGACGGAAGGTTTCACGGTTTCCGGCTTTGACAGTTCTACAGCCGGGGATCAAACAATCACAGTTGCCTACGAAGAAAAAATAGCAATATTTACTGTAACTGTGAACGAACCTTATTTGACTGACATTTCCATCAACACCAAGCCTTATAAGGTTGTATACCTGACTGGGGAGAACTTGGATATAACAGGTCTAACCCTAACTGCTATTTATAGTGACAACAGCACTGAAACTGTGACCGAGGGCTTCACTGTTTCCGGTTTTGACAGTACAACTGCCGGTCATATTACAGTTACTGTTACCTATGAGGACAAAACGGCAAGTTTTGAAGTTTCTGTCGTCTTTGGCGGAATATGCGGACAGAAACTGAACTGGACACTTGACGACCAAGGTACATTAACCATCTCCGGTACTGGTGCTATGGACAGATGGACGGAGCCAGATGAAGCACCTTGGTATGACTACATTGATTCTGTGAACAAGGTGGTAATCAAGGAAGGCGTTACCGACATTGGAAAGTATGCATTTTCCGGGTATATTGGACTGACAGAGGTGGAAATTCCGGACAGCGTAACCAGCATAGGTAATTATGCATTCCAGAGTTGCGATAACCTGAGCAAAGTTGCAATGGGCGATGGTGTTGCCAGCATTGGTGCCTATGCCTTCTCTTACTGCGAAAGTTTAACGAGCCTGACTATCGGAAGTAGTGTAACAAATATTAACACTGGTGCATTCCGTAACTGTACGAATTTGGAACTTGTTTCTTTTGGGAACAGTGTGATTGATGTATGCAGCAATGCGTTCTATAAATGTACTACCTTAAAAAATGTAAATTACTATGGAACGCAGAGCCAGTGGGCACAGATTGCAATCAAGTCCGGTAATGATTGCTTGACAGCAGCAAACATCGTGTATATTTGTAAGCACCCAATGGTAGTCGGTGGCATCTGCACTGGATGTGGAGAGTTTTTTGCAGCAGCGATTATAAACAGTCAAGGAAATGAATCCTCAAAATACACCACTTTTTCTGAGGCATTGGAGGCGGCTTCTTCAGGAGACACTGTATCGTTACTGGATAATGCAGTAGTTTCGAATTTGATGCTGTCCGGCGGCGTAAATCTTGAACTGAACGGTTATACGATGACAGCCGACTCTGTGCTGACCTTCGGCAGTAGTCACATCATCGACAGTAGCGAAAATAATACCGGTATTTTGAAAATCAATGATGCTGACGGAAATATGATCAACGATAAAAACAGTCAACTGCCTGTATATGACACAGCAAATGGCGGCTATCGGTTTTTTGCTATCGATATGGAATCCTGTGCGGTCACCGGAGATAATAAGTACTGGTTTAAGATCAAAACTGAGAATTTTGCACCGCTGTACGAACTGATCAACTCAGGATCTGAAGTGCAGATCAAGGTGAAATTGACATGGGATGGACAGTCTGAAGAGACCTACGCAGTAGCAGGACTGGCATTTACAAAGATCTGGGCAAACCGTTGTAACGAGAGTGCAGATGTTTATATCACTGTTACGGTAAATGAAGCAGAGGCCTTGGAAAACTTTAAGTTGATTCCTATAATTACTTCCAGCGGTGTTGAGATCGCCGGCGAAGAAATGTAATCAGTAAAGGGCGCGCTGGACGCGCCTTTTACATTCAGGAAAAACATTAGTTGACAGAATGATGAAAATGTGGTACTTTATTCCCATATAATAACACATTGATGGGGAGTTTTTGCCGGAAGCCATCCAAGAGAACGCGTGGTTGGTGCGAACGCGTATGCCTTAGGTAAATTGTCGCCCCGGAGTGGACTTTCTGAACATCAGTAGGGAAGTATGGGTGCGCCCATTATAGCGCTTGAGTGCCCGATTATGGGAATTCAGGTGGTACCGCGGAATTTTTTCGCCCTGAGCAAATGCTCAGGGCATTTTTTATGAAAAAGGAGTATGGATAATGGCAAGAGAACTTCCAAAAGTGTATGAACCCCAACAGGTTGAAAACCAGATTTATAAAATGTGGGAGGAAAATGGATATTTCCGTCCGGCAGGCAAAAAGGATGCAAAGCCCTTTACAATCGTAATGCCACCCCCCAATGTTACCGGTCAATTGCATATGGGTCACGCAATGGATGCCACATTGCAGGATACGCTGATCCGCTTTAAGCGGATGCAGGGCTACAATGCACTGTGGGTTCCCGGTGTTGACCACGCAGGCATTGCCACCCAGATTAAGGTGGAAGAGGAACTCCGCAAGGAAGGTCTGACCCGTTATGATTTAGGTCGTGAAAAGTTCCTGGAGCGTGTGTGGGACTGCAAACATAAGTACGGCAACCGCATTGTGGAACAGCAGAAAAAACTGGGTGCATCCTGCGACTGGGAGCGAGCACGTTTTACTATGGACGAAGGTTGCTCCGGTGCGGTTCGGGAAGTGTTTGTGTCCCTTTACGAAAAAGGACTGATTTATAAGGGCAGTCGTATTATCAACTGGTGTCCCCACTGTGTCACCGCTCTTTCCGATGCAGAAGTGGAGTATGTGGACAAGCCCGGTCATCTGTGGCATATTCGCTATCCGCTGGCAGACGGCAGCGGTGAAGTGGTTGTGGCTACCACTCGTCCGGAAACGATGCTGGGCGATACGGGTGTTTGTGTTAACCCCAATGACGATCGCTACAAGGCAATTGTGGGCAAGAATGTGATCCTACCCCTTGTTAATAAGGAAATTCCTGTGGTTGCAGATGACTATGCAGAAATGGAATTTGGAACCGGTTGTGTGAAGATGACACCGGCCCACGATCCTAATGACTTTGAGGTTGGACTGCGGCATAATCTGGAAGTGATCCGTGTTCTGGATGACAACGGTGTTGTAAACAGTTACGGCGGAAAGTATGAAGGTCTGGACCGTTATGATGCCAGAAAGGCAATCGTTGCCGATCTTGAGGCACAAGGCTATCTGGTGAAAATCGAAGACCACGCTCATAATGTGGGTACTTGCTACCGTTGCCACAACGATGTTGAGCCGATCATTTCTGCCCAGTGGTTTGTAAAAATGAAGCCTCTGGCTGAAGAAGCCATCCGTGTGGTGAAGGAGGGGGAAACAAAATTCGTTCCCGACCGTTTCTCCAAGACATACCTTAACTGGATGGAAAATGTTCGTGACTGGTGTATTTCCCGTCAACTTTGGTGGGGTCACCAGATTCCTGCCTGGACCTGTGAAGATTGCGGTCATATCACCGTATCCCGGGAGGACGCCTGCAAATGTGAAAAGTGCGGCAGTACAAAGATTGAACGGGATCCGGATGTTTTGGATACCTGGTTCAGTTCTGCTCTTTGGCCTTTTGAGACCCTGGGTTGGCCGGAGAAGACAGAGGATCTGGAATATTTCTATCCTACAGATGTGCTCGTTACCGGCTATGATATTATTTTCTTCTGGGTTGCCAGAATGATCTTCTCCGGCTGTGAGCATATGAAACAGACCCCGTTCCACACGGTCTTAATCCACGGTTTGGTTCGGGATGACAAGGGCCGCAAGATGTCCAAGTCCTTGGGTAATGGTATTGACCCGCTGGAAATGATCGAGCAGTTCGGCTGTGACGCACTGCGTATGAATATGGTTACCGGCAACTCTCCCGGAAACGATATGCGTTTTTATGTGGAGCGGTGCGAAGCAATGCGTAACTTTGCCAATAAACTTTGGAATGCCAGCCGTTATGTGCTGATGAATCTGGGTGAAGATGCAAAGAGCGAACTGCCTGCACTGGATCAACTGACCATTGCAGACAAGTGGGTTCTGTCCAAACTGAATTCTCTGATTGCAGAAGTCACTGAAAATCTGGAAAAGTACGAAATGGGCGTTGCTGTATCCAAGGTCTATGACTTCCTGTGGGACACCTACTGCGACTGGTATATTGAACTGACAAAGGTCAGACTTTACAGTGAAGATGCTGCCCAGAAGCAGACTGCATTGCAGGTTCTCGTCTATGTTCTTGACCAGACACTTCGCCTGTTGCATCCCTTTATGCCCTTCATTACTGAGGAAATCTGGCAGAGCTTGCCCCACGAGGGTAAAGCACTGATTATTGCCCAGTGGCCTGTTTACAGAGAAGATCTGGCATTTAAGGCAGAAGAAGATCAGATGGAGTCTGTGATGAATGCCATCCGTTCTATCCGTAACCGCCGTGCGGAAATGAATGTGCCGCCCTCCAAGAAGGCTTCTCTGTTCGTTTTGACAACGAAGCCTCAGGTGTTCTCCGAGGGTGAAGGTTTCATTCAGCGCTTGGCATACGCCGATCAGGTTACAATGCTTGATAAAGAGCCGGATGATCTCAATGGTATGGTCTGCTGCACCACAGCAGATGCTAAACTTTACATTCCTATGGGTGAACTGGTGGATGTAGCCAAGGAATTGGAGCGCATCGGTAAAGAACTGGAGAAGGCAAGAAAGAATCTGGCTGGTATCGAAGGTAAACTTTCTAACGAGAACTTTACCGCTAGAGCACCGGAAGCCGTTGTGAATGCAGAACGGGAAAAGGCTGCAAAAGCCCGGGACCTGATCGCACAACTGGAAGAAAGTGAAGCCGCACTGAAGAATATATAATTTTTGATTTAAAAGCAGAGTGTAAAATCTGAGGTTACACTCTGCTTTTTGTTTTGTTGACTTTTGTCAGCCAATTTAGTTGGGAACGCATCACGCGCTCTCCGCTGTTTCGCTAAAGTAGAGATCACAGAATTTGATCCCTGATTTTTCCTATTTTTACGCAATGTGTTGAATGTTGTTGAAATTTATGTTAAGATATGACTGTTAGCATTGACAACATAACAAAGGAGGCAATATGATGCAACACCATAATCCACTTCTTAAAAATGCCCAAAGTCCCCAGAAGTTTATTACAATTGGTGAAATTATGCTTCGACTGACGCCGCCGAACTACGAAAAAATTCGTATGGCAAACAGTTTTGAAGCAAATTACGGTGGAAGTGAGGCAAATATTGCCCTTGCTCTTGCTAATTTAGGCATTGACAGTACTTTTTTCTCCGTTGTTCCCAATAATTCTATTGGTAAAAGTGCAATCCGCACTTTGCGTTCCAACGATGTCCACTGCACACCCGTTATTCTGAGTACACCGGAAGAAACTCCGACCCATCGCTTGGGTACATATTATCTGGAAACCGGCTACGGAATTCGCGCCAGTAAAGTAACGTATGACCGGAAGCACAGCGCCATTACGGAATACGATCTGACAAAGGTTGATTTAGATGCACTGTTTGAGGGCTTTGACTGGTTGCATCTTTCCGGTATCACACCGGCACTGTGCCAAAGTTGTGCAGATTTCGTCTTGCGTTGCTTACAAAAGGCGAAGGAGAAGGGGATGACCGTCAGTTTTGACGGCAATTTCCGCAGTCGCCTTTGGACTTGGGAGGAGGCAAGAGATTATTGCACGATGTGCCTTCCTTATGTGGATGTTTTGTTTGGCATTGAACCATACCATTTGTGGAAAGACGAAAAGGATCACAGCAAGGGAGATTGGAAAGACGGTGTATCTCTGCAGCCCAGTTATGAACAACAAGATGAGATATTCCAGCGCTTTATTGAACGCTATCCGAACTTAAAATGTATTGCCAGACACGTGCGCTACGCCCATTCCGGCTCCCAGAATAGTCTGAAGGCGTTTATGTGGTATCAGGGACATACATTTGAAAGCAAACTCTTTACCTTTAATATTCTCGATCGCGTTGGTGGTGGCGATGCATTTGCCAGCGGCTTTATCTATGCAATGATGCACGCATATAAACCAATGGATATGCTTAATTTTGCAGTAGCCAGTTCTGTGATTAAGCACACCATTCGCGGAGACGCAAATATTACCGACGATGTTCGTGCAATTCAGGAAATTATGGATTTGAGTTTTGATATTAAGCGGTAAAATCGTGCCTGTTTTTCGAAATCTAACATTTTGCAATGCTTTTGAGCTCATTCTACAATAGAATAATTTTGCCTCCTATGCTAAAATCATTATATGTTAGTATGGGAGGTTTTTCTATGAAACTTTGCACAGATAGTTCAATTGCAATTGTGACACCTAAGGTCACTACGACTCGTGAAGCATTTGCTGCTGAGGAACTAAAAAAATACCTGGGATTGATTTTCCCTGGTCTGTATGCCTATATTCGCACGGATGAGGATAATATCGTTGATGAAAAAATTCTCATTGGCGGTCCGGAGCATAACAAATTAACAGCAAACTATATTTCTGAGGAAGAATTTGATAAGATCGTTCCTGGTCCAGAGGGTATGTTCATTAAAGCGTATGGTGAGGATACTTTGATTCTTGCCGGCAGCAGTAAAAATCTAAATGAATTTGAAAGAGGTACGCTATATTCTGTGTACGAGTTTCTGGAGCGCTTTCTCGGATGCTGTTTCGGTGCGTTTGTAAATCCTACCATTGCAGGCGGTGAATTTGTTCCTCAGTTGGATGCCTATGATCTTACTGGAGTTGAATATATTAAATCGGCAGCGGATAACACTACAAGAGGCTCCAGCGTTGAGTATTTCGACAAAAGAGTCAACCACGTTTTGAACCGAAGCTATATCGATTGGATGTGTAAAAACAGATATATTTCTATTTCTCTGTGGGCACATTCCTATGAAGATTACAAGAAGTATGGACTCATTGAGGAAATTGAAAAGCGTGGAATGATACTCAGTGTGGGACATCACGAAGCAATTCCGCTGTTTCTGCCCTGGGAAGGCAATGCGTATTTTCCAGAGCATTACTATGAAACCCATCCTGAATATTATAAACTTATGGAGGATGGCACTCGCTTTCAAAGAGATCCGGTTAGACCCAACTTTGGTTCTTTGGCACTGTGCAACCGCAATCCGGAACTGCCTGGCGTGATAGCAAATAATATGCTATCCTGGCTTGAAAAGAATCCCTTTGTTACAGATATTTCTTTTATGCCCATGGACGGAAAGAAACCCCAATGCTGCTGTGAGGAGTGCAGTAAGTACAGCAAGATTGAAAATTATGGCCACTTGGTTAATGAGATCGCTAAAATTGTTGGGAAATCCCGTCCCGATGTTAAGATTGGTTTCCTTCTGTATGTGGACATCTGGAATCATCCGGAAGGCCTGGTAATGGAACCCAATGTAAATGTTTGTATGTGCGTCTGGCATCATACCGGTCTTAGAAATGTGGGCAAGGCAGATGGAAGTTGTATTGCAGGTACATTCTACGAAGAAGACTTGAAGGAATGGATCGCATCTGGCGCAAATACTACCTTTTCCGATTATTATATGGGTGTTCACTCTGCCCGTCAGCGTTATTTGCCGATGGCAGATGAGATTCAAGCGTATTGGAAATTGTGTATGCGAATCGGTGCAAAGGGTATCGGTTCCCAGATGGAGTACTACAACTTCTGGAATAATATTTTCAATTTCTATGCATTTTGTCGTACCGGTTATGACAGCAATTTGACTATGGAGGATAACCTTAAGAGTTTTACCCGGATTTTTGGTAAGGGTGGTTCGTATATTGCTGAAATTATCCGCATAGCTGAGACTACGCTTGAGGGTCAGGAAAATCATAAGAGAGCCGGCCTGTATGTGATGCAGAATATCGACAAGAAAACCTGCTATGAATTGTTTGAAAAGGCGATTTCAGAGGCAGAAACACCTGCAGCGCGGAACAATGTTCGTATGTTCCGTATGGCGTTCCGTTATTCGGATCTGGAATGCGAACATACGGAAATTATTGGTCAGCACGGAATGGTCTATCCTAAGCTTGAGAAGCCTGTAGATCCCACCGGAGAGCTGTACTATATATGGAAGAATTATGACAGTGGATACCAGCAAAATCCCGGATTTGGCGTTTATTTCCCGCTGGATTGCGATGAGCGTCCGGATTATGTTCCGGATCACTGGTATCAATTTGAGAAAAAAGTATTTTGATAAGGAAGAAATATTGGAGGAGACATTATGAAGCTAAGCACCAACAGTTCTATTGCGATTGTAATACCTAAAATCCCAACATCCCGTGAAACGTTTGCAGCAGAGGAATTGAAAAAATACCTGGGAATGATTTTCCCCGGTTTGTTTGCTTATATTCGTTCAGATGAGGATAATATCGTTGATGAGAAAATTCTCATTGGTGGTCCGGAGCATAATAAATTAACTGCAAACTATATTACCGAGGAAGAATTTGATAAGATCGCTCCCGGTCCTGAAGGTATATTCATTAAGGCGTATGGTGAGGATACTTTGATTTTGGCAGGCAGCAGTAAAAATGTCAATGAGTTTGAAAGAGGCACTGTTTATGCAGTCTATGAGTTACTGGAGCGGTTTCTTGGCTGCTGTTTTGGTGCGTTTGTAAATCCCACCATTGCCGGTGGCGAGTATATTCCGCAGTTGACGGAATGTGATCTTTCCGGTATTGAATACATAAAGGCAGCTGCTGATAATACAATTCGTTCTGCCGGTATTGAATATTTTTCCCGTAGAGTAAACCACGTTCTAAATCTTGCTTATATCGATTGGTTGTGCAAGAATCGATATACACATATTGGCCTTTGGATGAACGGTTACGAGCGATACAAAAAGTATGGGTTGCTGGAAGAAGTTATAAAACGCGGTATTCAGCTTAGCGTAGGCTCTCATGATATGATGCCTACATTGCTTCCTTGGGAAGGAAACGAATATTTCCCGGAGCACTACTATCAGACCCATCCGGAGTACTATAAACTGATGGAAGATGGGACTCGTTTCCAGCCGGATCCTGAAAGACCTCATTTTGGTGGACTGCCTTTTTGTAACACAAATCCGGAACTTCCCGGTGTTTTGGCTAAGCACTTGCTGTATTGGCTGGAAAAGAACCCGGGAATTACCAGAGTGGGTCTTTCACCTATGGACGGAAAGCGTCCCCAGTGTTGCTGCGCCGAATGTAGTAAGTACAGTAAAATAGAAAACTACACAAGACTTGTGAATGCTGTTGCACGGGAAGTTCAAAAGTCCCGTTCGGATATTACCGTAGGAATGGCACTTTATGTGGATCAATGGGATTACCCGGAAGGCTTGGAACTGGTGGAAAATCTCAATGTTTTTATGTGTGTATGGCATCATACAGGTCTTAGAAATGTTGGCAAGGCAGATGGCAGTTGCATTGTTGGAACATTCTATGAAGAAGATTTGAAAAAATGGATCGCAGCAGGTGCTACCACCGGTTTTTCTGATTATTATATGGGTGTTCACTCCGGTCGTCAGCGTTATATGCCTGCCGCAGACGAGATCCAAGCCTACTGGAAAATGTGTATGAGAATCGGTGCAAAGGGTATCGGTTCCCAGATGGAATATTATAACTTCTGGAATAATATTTTTAACTTCTATGTGTTTGCCCGAACCGGCTATAACAGCGATTTGTCGATGGAGGACAACCTGCAGGCATTTTCCAAGATCTTTGGAAAGGGCGGCGCATATATTTCGGAGATTATTCGTATTGCAGAGGCAACCCTGGAAGGTCAGGAAAATCACAAAAGAGCAGGATTGTATGTGATGCAGAACATTGATAAGAAAACCTGCTATTCGTTATTTGAAAAGGCTATTTCTGAAGCTGAGACCCCTGCAGCCCGTAATAATGTTCGTATGTTCCGTATGGCATTCCGTTATTCCGATCTGGAATGTGAGCATACCGAGATTATCGGACAGCACGGTATGATTTATCCTGCATTTGAAAAACCTGTAGATCCTACCGGCGAATTGTACTATATGTGGCGCAATTACGACAGTGGTCACCAAAATAATCCCGGCTTTGGTGTCTATTTCCCCCTGGATTGTGAGGAACGCCCCGACTATGTCCCAGACCACTGGTATCAATTTGAAAGAAAAGTATATTAAATATAAAATGTGCATCTCGTATGAGGTGCACATTTTTGCATATAAGATGTAAAAATATATCTATTTTCAAAATAAAACAATTTGTAATGGTATGTTTTCTTGTATTGTGCTAAAATGAAGTCATTAGAGTTATAGGTGTAAATATTTCAGGTGGTTTGGTTGAGATTGTGAAAAGTAAGTGGTCATACCCCGTGATGTTAATGAAAGTTGGCACTATTATTAAATTGTTAGCGCATTAAGTTTGTTACAATAGTATTATTCTATTAAATGAGGTGGAGAAATGAAAATTTCAGCGAAAAGCAATATTCGTGTGATCGTACCTGCAAGTGCGACAACCCGCGAAATGTTTGCAGCAGAGGAACTGGGCAAGTATCTTGGCCAAATTTTTTCCGGTATTCAGGTCGTTATTGCAAAGGATGAGGTTGCGATTACAGGCGATAAGATTCTAATCGGCGGTCCTGAGCACAACAAATTGACCGCTGCGTATATTTCTGAGGCTGATTTCGATGCAATCGTACCCGGTCCGGAGGGTATGTATATCAAAGCCTTCGCAGAAGATACTTTAATCCTTGCAGGTAGCAGCAAGAATGTGAATGAGAATGAGCGTGGTACTGTTTATGCTGTCTATGAACTGCTGGAGCGGTACTTTGGGTGCAGTTTTGGTGCCTATGTAAATCCCGACATCGCCGGAGGCGAACTTGTTCCTGCACTGGATGAAATTGATCTTTCCGGTATTGAATATATTAAAGCCGCGGCAGACAATTCCTATAGAACGGCTATTACGGAATATCACGGCAGAAGCCACGAAAATATCTTAAATTCCTATTTTATTGATTGGTTGGCAAAGAATCGCTACAACCGTATGCTTCTTTGGATGAAATCCTATGAGAAACTTAAGGAACTTGGTCTGCTTCGAGAAATTGAGAAGCGGGGTCTTGTGCTTACGGTTGGCCACCACGATGCAATACCCACATTCCTTCCCAGGGACGGAAATGAGTTCTTCCCGGAAAAGTATTACCAAACCCATCCGGAGTATTATAAGTTGATGGAGGATGGTACGCGCTTTTATAGTGAGGAAAGATGGCACTTCGGCGCTTGGTGCCTGTGCAGCCAGAATGAAGAAGTTCACCAGGTTCTTGCCAACAATGTAATGGCATGGATCGAAAAAAATCCTACTGTTGACACCATTGCTCTGTGGCCTATGGATGGCAAGCGGCCTATGTGCTGCTGTCCGGAATGTAGTAAGCATTCGGATGTGGAGAACTATGTTCACGCCCAAAATGCGGTTGCAAAGATCATTGGCAAGAAGTACCCTCATATCAAAATTGATATGCTTGCATATGCCGGTCTGTTCCATTGTCCTGATGGACTGGAATTGGAGCCGAACCTTTTTATTGACGAGGCAGTGACTTTTGCAGAGCGTGGCATTCGTTCCGTAGGCAAGCCGGATGGCAGTTGCTTGACCGGCACACCTTATGAAGAAAACTTGCTTAAGTGGAAAAGGTCCGGCGCCTGTGTTGTGTACTATGAGTACTTTATGGGTACCCATTCCTGCCGTCACCGCTGGATGCCTTGTGCAGACGAATTCCAGGCTTATTGGAAACGGTTTATGGAAGTTGGCATCACCGGTGCGGGTACACAAATCGAGTACTGGAACTTCTGGAATAATATTTTCAATTTCTATTCCTTTGCAAGAACCGGTTATAATACGGAACTGTCCCTGGAAAATAATCTGACTGCATTTACAAAGATCTTCGGTGAGGGTGCACCCTATATTGCAGAAATTATCCGAATTGGTGAAGCCTGTCTGGACGGTCAGGTTAGCATTAAGAAGGCTGGACTTTTCTTGATGGAAAATATCGATAAGGAAGCCTGCTATGCAAACTTTGAAAAGGCTCTGGCTGCTGCAAGTATGCCGGAAACCCGAAACAATATTCGTATGATGCGTATGATGTTCCGTTACTCCGATGTTGAGTGTAAATACACAACACTGGGTAAGGATGACTTCTTTACATATGTTGCCTATGAGGATATTGAAGATCCTGATGGAGAATTGTATTATATGAGCCATAATTATGATTCTTCCAAGTGGAATGTTCCCGGTTTTGGTTGCGCATTCCCGGTGGATAATCAGAAGCAGGCTGAGTTCGTGCCTGACAATTGGTACAACTTTGAAAAATAAAGACATCCCCCTTTGCCGCCGGCAAAGGGGGATAAAATCTTATTTACAATAATTCATCAGGGAAGTGGTATCCAGTTTCTCGAAACCAGACAGGAAACCAGCAAGTTCTTTCGCAATTATCTTTGCACCGCCTTGTACATTGCTTTCAATGTTCAGGGGTAGCAGGGGATCGTGAAGAGACAGGCGAAGCAGGAACCAACCGCTGCCATGTTCTTCATCTAAATTGACGCGTACACCTTCAAAATTGCTGGGAGCAAGGCTCCAACCAGGCTGAGTTTGTGCATATGCAGTCAGTTCATCAATGACCTGCTGTCCGTAGGGCTTAAACGCATCCAGAAGGATATTCATACGGAATTCAACACTTTCTGCAGGTTCTTCCAGTGTTGCAATTAAAGACTCCAGAGAGTAACCTTCTTTCTTGCCACGGGCAAGTTCAATCAGTAGTTTTGTAACTAAGTACGCACCGTCATCCAGAAAATAGTTTTCTTTCAGTGCGCCGTGACCGGAGGTTTCGATTGCCAGTTGGCTATCTTGACCGGCGTTGTTTAGACGAATGGATTCATTGATCACATTTCGGTAGCCGCGCTTAAAGCGGTGATGAATGCCACCTTTTTCCTCTATGAATTTGGCAAGTCCGGTAGAAGTAATGGAGTCTGTGACAATGGTGGTGCCGGGGTGCTCCCGCAGAAGAATAGCAGAAAGCATAGCAATGATCCGGTTGCGGTTTAATTCGCTGCCATCACAGAGAACTGCACCGGCACGGTCTACATCTGTGTCAAAGATAATACCCAGATCTGCATTTGATTCCTTAACGGCCTGAGTAATGCTTTCCATTGCTTCCTTATTCTCGGGGTTGGGGATGTGGTTGGGAAAACTGCCGTCAGGTTCCAGGAAACGGCTGCCGTCGGTATTTGCACCCAAAGGTTTCAGAACCTTATCCGCGTAGAATCCACCCGCGCCGTTACCGGCATCCACAACGATCCGGAAGCCTTCCAGAGGACGATCTTTGCCGGAAGCAGCACGGATCTTATCTGCAAGAATCGTGGCATATGTGTCCATAAATGCACCCTGAGCAATTGAAGCGGCAGAAAGTCCTGTAGATTTATCGCTAGCGGCATATTCGAGAATCTGCTTAATATCTCCTTTCTCCAATCCGCCTTCAGCTGTGAAGAACTTAAAACCATTGCGGTTGAAGGGGAGATGGCTGGCGGTAATCATAACAGAGCCGTCGAAAAGATAGCCTTCTGTAACAGTGGACATAAACATAGCCGGAGTGCTTGCCATACCGAAATCGGTAACAAGAAGACCCTGCTGAGACATAGCATCACAGATCCATTTGGAAAGATCAGGACCGGACAGTCTGGAATCTCTGCCGACTGCAACCCTAAGCCCGCTCTTTTTGCCAGTTTTATCACAAAGCCAAAGCGCGAATCCTCTGCCAATGTCCCGGCAAACCTGTTCTGTCAGGTTAACGTTCTGACCCGTGATCCCTTCCAGTGCCACGCCGCGGATGTCACTGCCGTTTTGAAGTTTACTGTAGTCCATAATTTATGTCCTCCCGTTCATTTCTATTTTAATTATTATATCATAATAGAAAATATATTTCAATGCCGGATAAATGATAAATGATCCCGGAGCGATGGCTCCGGGATCATTTCATTAAAATTCATTTAATGGACTGAAAATCCGAGTCCCGACGGAAATAGGAAATTACATAGTCAATAAAGGCTGCCAGCATAAAAAGAGCATCTATAACAGCAATCACGGTGACAACTTTTCCAGAAAGTTCTGGAATCATCACAAGCAAGATCAGACTTACAAAGAGAATTGTGGTACAGATCTTTCCGGTCAGCAGTGCGCCTTTTAGCATTTTACCTTTCCGCAGATTTAAGCAACCGGCAATCAATTGAAAACTCTCTTTGATCACAAACAGCCCGATCAGATATTTCAAAATGGGATACTTTACAGCAAGGCAAACGATCAAAGTGAACTGCGTCAGTTTGTCAGCCAGAGGGTCTAAGATTTTACCCAGGGTAGAGATCATATTGAAATGACGGGCGACCTTACCGTCGATCAAATCTGTCAGGCAGGAAACGGCAAGGATACCCGCAGCCAAATAGTAGTCTGCAGAGGTTTGCGCATTCAGGTATATAAAGATATACACCGGAATGAGCAAAAGACGGAACAGACTTAGCAGATTTGGAATGGTAAATATTTCTTTTTTCCAATTATTGATATTCATACGGGAACTTTCCTCCAGCCTGCACTGCGAAAGATATTATATATATTATAAGTTAATTTACAAGATAATCAAGTATTTTTTGAAAATTAGTTGTTAATAATTGGCATTTTTGTGATGGGCATCCAGAGTGAATTGCAGGACCAAATGCTTCCAGGTGATCCTGTCTATTTCTCCTGTGTCTTGAAGCCCGGCAAGTATTTGGAACTGGGAGATGGACTCTACTGTGGATGCATCCATTACACCGTTTACTTCCGGTGGCGTGATTGCGGAATGTCTTTGGGAAAGTTCTAGTAACATTGCCTGTGCAAGGTAAATATAGGGATTGCTGTCGCTGGATCGCAGTACCTGACCTTGATCCAATAGCACTTCAATCGGTTCAGCCTTTCCAACCCGTATGATACTCATCTCATAAGCGGATACAATTGCGTCCCAGGTATATTGATCGGTAATGCCGGTAATCGGTAGTCCATATTTGCGCTGAAAAGCGCTCACGGCTGTCATTGTGCTTGGACCATATATGCCGTCAGGTATCACAGTTGGTAAACTTTGGTCGTCCTCAGCCAATACCCTGAGCATAGTTTGCAAACTTCTGACCGGCTGTTCAATAAAGGATTCCGGTGGTCTCATCGCACTACCTCCTTACGCACAATATCCTGTGTTCCAATGCTTAGATCTCTGCCGGGGAATTGTGTCATATTTGTTGAACGGGCGTAATTGGGACGGAAATTGTTTTGCTGGTTTTGACGAACAAAATTGCCTGCAGCTCGAACATTTCCCACAGCGGCACTGGTGTTTTGCGTATTCGGGAATGTAGTTGTTGATTGCAGTGATGTGTTTTCAATACCGGAATATTGGTCATAGATTGCATCCCAGGTGCTGGTATCCACAGAACCCGTTTCAGGTAATGCAAATCGGCGCTGGGCAGCCAGCACAGCGGCACGGGTCGCCTGACCGAAAATTCCATCCACAGATACCGGTGGGATGTTCGGTATATATCTTGACAGTACAGACAGCATATATTGCAAAAATTGCACATAATCACCGCTGTCACCTACCTGAAGGGAATTTGGAGCTGCCCAATTGATGGCGTAGTACTGCTGACCTTGACTGCGTAATTCCGATAAACTGTTGACGCCAGCGTAAATTCGCACGATTTCGTACCAGGTAGCGGGTCCTACGATTCCGTCGGCGGTCAGACCAAATATTTGCTGAAAAGCGCGAACGGCCGCCTCAGTGCGACTTCCAAAAATACCGTCGTTTGCAGGGATTTTTGGAATTGCAGGGTAATTTTGTGAAATGCGATTGAGAGCAACTTGTAAAACGACCACATTTGGACCGCTGCTGCCTACCCTTAGGGGTGTCCCGGGATAAGATGCGGTAATACCCCGAATTGGCGCATCGTTTATAATCTCCACATCTCCGTAATAACTTCGCAGAATCTGGTCGGAATTATATCCTTGCAGAGCCAGATTTTGACTGCCCCATTGACTGAGTCCTTCGCAGGTCACCGTTGTTCCGTTGCAAAACTTTGCAGCCAGTGGCTCCACAAAACCAGGCCTGCGTAAATAATCGTTAAACAGTTCATCCACAAGTGCGGATACATTCTCAAAATAACTTCTGCCGTTCACAAAAGCCTGGTCGTATGCGGTACTGCTGGTGATGTCAAAATCATAACCGCGGCTTCTGTAAAATTCTGTATAAACACGGTTTAGTGCAAAGGAAACGATTGCTAATATGTTGGCGCGCAATGCACTTTCGTCCCAGGTGGGATAGATCTCACTGGATGTTACATTTTTAACATAGTCCTGAAAGGAAACAGTAACATTGGATGCATTAGACGATGGCGCACCTAAATGCACGGTGATATTTTGAGGTACATATGGAATTACTGGTGGCATATTTCGCCTCCCTATAGGTTTTGCGCAGGTGTCTGAAAGATCTCGGATTTATTCCAGGAGTCCGGAAATTCAGATAATGGTATGAACGCAAGGTTTTGCAGGGTGACTGTATCAGGGAAAATTTGGAGATTTTCTATTTCAATTGCTTCAAAATTTTCTTTTCTGGCATAGAGATTGACTGCTGTGAATGGGATAATTCCTGTATTTGGCGTAAGACTGGCAGACAGGTCCGGTACACTGATTTGGATCAACTCATCCATTAAACCACTGCGATTGGTAAGGCGCATTGCAATTGCAGAGCCGCTGGCATCTGTAACGGTGATTGCGGCATCCTGAATGGGTATCTGCGCATCACTGGCATAAGCGTGCACCTGTATATATCCGGTTGCGGACAGAAAGATCCCTCCTTTCAAGGTTTCGGAACTATCTTATGCTTTGGATAGATAAAAAGTGCAGGAGTTATAAAAACTCCTGCAGATTGCGGATGCTTTCGTGTTCATAATCCAGTAGTTTTTGACACAGGTTTGTGACGGTGTCGTCGGATGTGGAAACTGCGTGCAGATTCTTAACACCTTTGATGATTCCCCGGGTGTTTCCGTTGATCATCATAGCGGCGGCTTTGGAATTTTTGTTTCCAAAGGATAAGTGGGCACGAACCATAGCATTTGTCATACCTACAATCCCGTAGGAAAGAGAATCCATTTCCCAGCCCCTGCTGTTTGCAATCTCTTTGGCTTCCCGTTCAATGGTATCATATTGACGCAATTGTTCTTTCAGTGTTGCCTGAAAATTTGCCTTCAGAGGCGTTTTCAAAATGGACCGTATGCCGATTTGTCCCATTTGCGCTGTCTTAAGGGTTGAACCCAACAGATCTTTGCTGCCTTTCATTTTCATCACCACATTCAGTATTCCCTGAGAACCGGTTGGTATACACAGTTGTCATTTGTACGCATAGAATATACAGATGGAAAGGAAGGGATCGTATATGTGTGCAATTTCAGGAGTAATCGGTCTGGATATAAATGATTCCATAATGGATGAAATGATCAAAACAATGCAAAGAAGAGGTCCGGATGATACCGGGCGTTTTCAGTGTAAAGACTGCGGTTTGCTTCACAGCAGACTGTCTATTATCGATCCGGACGGCGGAAGGCAGCCAATGCAAACCCAGTGGGCTGGGGAAGTATATACAATTGTTTATAACGGAGAATTGTATAATACGCTGGAAATTAAAAAAGAATTATTAAGACTCGGTCATCGTTTTACTTCCCAATCGGATACGGAAGTGATCTTGCACGCATATGCCCACTGGGGTGGAAAATGTGTTGATAAATTAAACGGAATCTTTGCATTTGCGGTATGGGAGCATAAAAACAGGCGTCTGTTCCTTGCCCGAGACCGGATCGGTGTAAAACCGCTGTTTTATACACTTCATAATAACGGATTTGTTTTTGCATCCGAGATCAAAACAATTCTGACCTATCCCGGTATTTCTCCGGAACTGGATGCCTTCGGTGCAGCACAAATTCTTTTGATTGGACCGGGCAGAATCCCCGGATCCGGTGTTTTTCGTGGAATTATGGAGTTAGAACCTGGATGCTGCGGTATCTTTAGTGACGGAAAATGGGTATGGCGTCGATATTGGATGTTGACTGACAGGGAACATACAGACACCTTGGATCAAACTGTGGAGAAAGTGCGATATTTAGTCACCGATGCGGTGAAACGGCAAATGGTCTCTGATGTTCCGATCGGTACATTCTTATCCGGAGGCCTGGATTCCAGTCTGATTACGGCCATTTGCGCAAAGGAGATGTCAAGAAGGGGAGAGACCCTTAATACTTTTTCCTTAGATTATGAGGACAATGACCGTTATTTTGTTCCCGGTAAATTTCAACCGAATGCAGATAACAGTTATATTGAAATTATGCAAAATCATCTCAATACCCATCCAAATTGGACGGTTCTGACACCGGAGGATTTGGTAAATACACTGGAGGATGCAACTTGTGCCAGAGATCTTCCCGGTATGGCAGATGTGGATTTTTCTCTGCTTGCATTTTGCAAACAAATTCGATCAAAAGTAAAAGTGGCCCTCTCCGGCGAGTGTGCCGATGAGATATTTGGTGGATACCCTTGGTATCGGGATCCGGAGGTTCGTACCTTAGATGGCTTTCCCTGGGCGCAGAATACAAATCAAAGGATAGGATTTCTTCATCCGGATACTGCATCAAAAATCGATGGCAATGCATTCGTTCAGGATCTTTACCGTCAGACCATCAATGAATGTGACATATTGCCCGGCACATTGCCACAGGAGCGCCGGATAAAGGAAATGGTGAATTTGAACCACCGCTGGTTTATGCAAACACTTTTGGACCGGAAGGACAGGATGAGTATGTATTGCGGTCTGGAAGTTCGGGTTCCGTTTTGTGATTATAGAATTGCAGAATACATTTATAGTGTTCCCTGGGCGTATAAAGATTATCGCAGTTGCGAAAAGGGGTTATTGCGTTATGCAATGCAGGATGTTCTTCCGAAGGAAGTGCTCTGGAGAAAGAAAAGCCCGTACCCGAAAACACATAATCCACGTTATATGGAGTTGGTAAGCAATAAATTAAAAAGAGTTTTAGAACAAAACGACGCACCAATTTTTCAGATTGTCCGAAAAGATGCGCTGAAAAAATTACTTCTTTCTGACCATCCCTGGCCCTGGTATGGACAGTTAATGAAGACACCACAAACCATAGCATATATGCTTCAGATCAACTTCTGGCTGGAACATTACAGTATTTGTGTGGTATAACTTGTGATATTAAACAAATTCAGATATAAAAATCCACGCAAATTGAAATATCCTATAATTTTTGCCGAAATGGTTGAGTTTTCAATCAAAAAATGTTAATATATACAACACAAATGTGCGCTGAATGAGGACAGAAGGTGATTGTACGATGAAATATATTGTAATTCTTGCCGATGGAATGGCGGATGAACCCCTGAGGGATTTTGGCGGTCAAACGCCTATGGAGTTTGCCCATACGCCGTCAATGGATGCGCTTGCCGCAAAAGGAGAGGTTGGTATGGTGCAGACCGTTCCTCCTTCAATGAAGCCCGGCAGTGATGTGGCAAACCTTGCGGTATTAGGCTATGATCCCACTAAGAATTACTCCGGACGGTCTCCCCTGGAGGCACTGAGTGTTGGCGTTGCAATTGCACCGACAGATGTGGTTTTGCGCTGCAATATTGTTACGCTTTCAGAAAATGAGCCCTACGAAGAAAAAACGATTATTGATCATAGTTCCGGTGAAATTTCCACACAGGATGCCAATATCCTGATGGATGCTGTACGGGATGCGTTTAATAATGAAGAATTCCAGTTTTATACCGGTACCAGTTATCGTCATATCACCGTTTGGAATAAGGGTACGGTTTTGGATTTTGAACAGCCGCACGATCATTTGGGCGAAAAAATCGGACCGTTTTTACCGGAAGAAAAGTTGTTCCGCAGAATGATGGAAAAGAGTTTTGATATTCTGAACCATCATCCATTGAACGAGAAACGGGCCGCAGAAGGGAAAAATAAAGCAAATTCCCTGTGGTTCTGGGGTGCAGGCACAAAGCCCTCATTGCAAAATTTCTATGAGAAAAACGGCCTGAAGGGTGCAATGATCTCTGCGGTTGATCTGCTCAAAGGGATTGCTGTAGGATCCGGTATGGATGTTATTGAGGTTGACGGCGCAACCGGTTCTCTGGATACCAATTATTCCGGCAAGGCCAATGCTGCAGTGCAGGCTCTGTTGGAGCGGGGAAATGATTTTGTTTATGTGCACGTGGAAGCCCCGGACGAAATGGGTCACCAGGGAAGTGCTACCAATAAAGTCCGCGCAATTGAAAATATCGATAAGCAAATTGTTGCTGAAATTTGCAGACAACTGGACTTGCAGAAAATTGACTACCGTATGCTGATTTTGCCGGATCATCCCACACCGATTCGCTGCCGTACCCATACCGGCAATCCTGTTCCGTATTTACTTTATGACAGTACTTGCTTGCAGGAAAACAGTGTGCCTTTTTCAGAAAAGGGAGCCCAGCAAGCAGGCGTATTCATTGAAAACGGAACGCAGTTAATGGATCGGTTTATACAAAAGAATGGATAACAGAAAGCGAGGATCATTATGTTTCATATCAATTACTTAAATCCCATTTCCCCCAAAGGCACAGCCCTTTGGACTGAGGATTATCAGAAGACAGAAAACCTGAAGGATGCAGATGCAGTGGTTGTCCGCAGTGCACAGATGCACGAACTGGATTTGCCGGAAAATCTGCTGGCAATTGCCCGTGCCGGTGCAGGTGTGAACAATATTCCACTGGATCATTGCGCGGAGCAGGGTATCGTTGTGTTCAACACTCCTGGTGCCAATGCGAACGGCGTTGTGGAACTGGCACTTTGCGGTATGCTCTTAGGTTGCCGGGATGTGATCGGTGGCATCAATTGGGTGCAAACCATCAAAGATGAAGGCGATGTTGGCAAGAAGGTCGAAAAGGGCAAGTCCAAATTTGCCGGCATTGAACTTGCTGGCAAGCGCCTGGGTGTTATTGGTTTGGGCGCAATTGGCGGTCCTCTTGCCAATGCAGCCATTAAACTGGGTATGGAAGTTTATGGCTGTGATCCATTTATCTCAATCAACGCTGCCTGGCATTTGGATAGCCGTATTATTCCCGTTAAGACCCGGGAGGAGATTTATGAGAAGTGCGATATCATTACCGTGCATACGCCCCTTCTGGAAGATACTAAGAAAATGATCAATGCAGATGCTTTTTCCAAGATGAAGGACGGGGTTATCCTTCTGAACTTTGCAAGAGATCTGCTTGTGGATGACGATGCTTTGGAAGAAGCACTCAACTGCGGTAAAGTAAAACGCTATATCACAGATTTCCCTAATGACAAAACTGCAGGTATGGCTGGCGTGGTTGCCATTCCCCATCTGGGCGCGTCCACTGAGGAGTCTGAAGATAACTGCGCAAGAATGGCGGTTAAGCAGTTGATGAACTACCTGGAAAACGGTAATATCGTCAACTCTGTTAACTACCCTAACTGCGATATGGGCGTTTGCACAAAGGCTGCCCGTATTGTAATTCTCCATAGAAATATTCCCAATACATTGAGTCAGTACACCGCTGCAATGGCAAGTGAAAATATTAACATTTCTGACTTGATGAATCGCAGTAAAGGTGAGTATGCATATACAATGCTGGATCTGGACAGTGTTCCGTCTGTAGAGGCAATTGAGGCTCTGAAGAAAAAAGACGGTGTCCTGCGTGTTCGTGTTATCCGATGATTAAATAAGTAAAACGCAGTCACTTGAAAGTGACTGCGTTTTACTATGCAGAATTTATTTGCCCAATTCCTGGCTTCTTTTATATGCGGCGTTGATGCAATCAATCACGGCACCACGGAAACCATTCGCTTCCAGAGCCTGTAACCCAGCAATGGTACTTCCGCCGGGAGAGCAAACGGCATCTTTTAATGTGCCGGGGTGCTGGCCTGTTTGAAGGAGCATTTGCGCTGCGCCCAACATAGTGGTAGCGGCATATTCAATGGACTTTTCTCTGGGCAGACCGCAGGCAACTGCACCATCGGCCAGCGCTTCTGCAAACATATACATATAAGCAGGACCGCAACCGGACAATGCACTTGCGCTATCAATCAGCCGTTCGTCAATGGCATCCAGTTTTCCACAATAACGCATATCATCCAGAAAAGAGGAAAGTGCATCCTCTGTAACCAGCGAATTACAACAATATTGGATCATACCGCAACCGACGATGACCGGTGTATTGGGCATTGTTCGGATAACTGGCAGATCCGTGCCAGCCATTTCGCGTATTTTTTCAATGGAGAGACCAGCAGCAATGGAAATCAGGATAGGCTTGTATTTTGCCAGTGACGGTTTCAGAGGCTCCAGAACAGATTTCATAACCTGCGGTTTTACTGCAAGAAAAATTCGATCGCATTTGGCAGTGATTGTTTCTGCGTCCGTATAAATACAGCCCAATTGGGAAGCAAATGCTTTTGCTTTGCCGCTGCGGTCTGTGATCATAATCTGGTTGGTGGTTTTGCTGAGGGCTTTTGCAATAGCACTGCCCATATTGCCACAACCAATAAAGCCATATTTCACAATATAACCTCCTATCTAATGTGACCGTTACCTTCAATGATATACTTGTATGTGGTCAATTCAGTAAGACCCATAGGACCTCTTGCGTGCATTTTTTGGGTGGAAATGCCCATTTCACAACCAAGACCAAATTCACCGCCATCGGTAAATCTGGTGGAGGCATTTACATAGACTGCCGCACTGTCAACGCCTGCTGTAAAGAAGGCTATGCTGTCTGCATCGCAAGATACGATTGCTTCACTGTGTCCGGTAGAGTGATTGCGGATGTGATCGACTGCTTCCCTTACATTTTCAACGCACCGGATGGCCAAAATATAATCGAGAAATTCCGTGTCAAAATCCTGTTTGCCGGCAGGACTGCCGGGAATGATTTTCTGTGCATAATCATCCAACCTAAGTTCCACAGGGGTATTTCCGGAAATTTGGCGATCTGTAACCAGTCTTTGATGCAGTTTTGGCAGCAGGGTCGGTGCGATAAACTTGTCCACCAGCAGGACTTCTTCCGCATTGCAAACACTGGGGCGACTGGTTTTTGCATTTTCAATAATGTTTAGCGCCATTTCAAGATCTGCACTCTTTTCCACATATACGTGGCAAATCCCGGTGCCGGTTGCAATGCAGGGGACAGTGGCGTTTTGCACACAGGCGTTAATAAGTCCCGCTCCGCCTCTGGGGATCAGCAGATCAATGTAACCGTTTGCAGTCATCAATGCTGTGGCGCTATCTCTGGAAGTGTCCGTAACCAAATTGATGGCATTTTCATTTATGCCAACGGATCTTAAACCGGAGCGAAGGGCATCCACAATGGCGCAAGCAGACCGGAAAGCCTCTTTGCCGCCTCGCAGGACACACACATTGCCACTTTTAATTGCCAGTGCGGCGGCGTCACTGGTGACGTTAGGGCGACTTTCATAAATGATTGCAATTACACCCATAGGCACGCGGACTTTACGGATTCGGAGTCCATCCTGACGCTGGTAGGAGTCTATTTCAGTATAAACTGGGTCAGCAAGCAGTGCCACATCCCGGATGCCTTTTGCCATTGCCTCAATCCGCTGGGAATCAAGTTTTAATCTGTCAAGCATTACGGAGGAAATACTGCTGCGTGCAGATTCCATATCCAGTGCATTTGCCTGCAAAATTATATCCTGCTGTTGGATAATTGCGTCAGCCATCGCGTTTAATGCATCGTTTTTTTGTGCTGTCGTCAATGCGCCGATTGAGACAGATGCTGCTTTTGCAGATTTAAGCATTTCAATCATTTTCATTCACCGTAAAAGTTGTGCCAATGCTTTTACCATCTAAAATAGCGTACAAATTGGCAGGTTCATTTCCGTTCGTAATAATCATATCGCAACCGCAGCCGAGGCAGATTTTAGCGGCCTGAAGTTTTGTTACCATACCGCCGGTGCCCATTTTGCCACTACCGCCAGCCAGAGAGAGGATGGACTCATCAATCACAGATGCTTTCTCGATTAGTTTAGCATCCGGATTTGTGTGAGGATCTGCCGTATACAGACCGTCAATATCAGACAAAAGGATCAGTTTATTTGCACCGATGCTCTCTGCAACGATTGCTGCCAGGGTGTCGTTGTCACCAATACCAATTTCTGCAGTGGAGACTGTATCGTTTTCGTTGATGATGGGGATGACACCAAGGGTAAGCAAACGATTGATGGTATTACTGAAGTTGCAGTGACGCTCATCATTCATCACATCATCGCCAGTAATCAGAAGTTGTGCAACGGTGTGATTATACTCCCCAAACAACTTGTCGTATGTATACATCAATTCGCACTGACCCACAGCGGCAGCAGCCTGTTTGGTGGGCATATCAGAGGGGCGTTCCAGAAGACCCAGTTTGCCAACGCCCATTCCAATTGCACCGGATGAAACCAGTATGATCTGGTGGCCACTGTTTTTAATATCGCTGATGACTTTGCAAAGTTCCTCAACACGACGAATATTTATGTGTCCGGTGGGATAGGCCAAAGTACTGGTGCCGATTTTCACAACAATACGCATAGAATTTCCTCCCAGGTGAATTTTTAACATTATAGCGCATTTTCTGGAATAAATAAAGCAAAAAATACATTTTGCGACAGAAAAAATTTGCAGCGGTATTAACCGCTGCATTGTCCATTCAAATAATGGATTTTCTGGTCAAAAATAAGGGGATAGTCTATAATTTCTGTTCCGTTCAAATCTTCAAGATGCATATTGATCGCTGTGATTTGACTATTTTCATAGGTTTTGTAGTAGTATATACCCCGGTCTGTGTTGCAGCAACTGGAATATACTGTCCTTTCAAATCCATCGCCTACCTGTACACATCCGCTTTGCTGGGTAACAGAACCCAGAATGTGGAAAAATTGGCTGATGCTTGAACTTTCGTCTTCCTGACAAACGGAATTGAATTTTGTAAAGACTGCCCGCACAAACCGTGAGGAGGAAGATAGGTCTCCAGGAAGTCCCATTGCACCCATCCCGCGACTGTATGGGGTAAGATCCAATTGGGGTAAAAAGCGATTCAACGGTTCTTCCCTTGTTAAATTCAGATAGTTTTTTAAGTTGTGGATGTGATAGTCAAAGGGCGGATTGTTCGTTAACACACCCATTTGGTTTTTATAAATTTCAAGACCATCCGTAAGGGGTTCTACGGTAATGGCTTCTTTTTTATCAGCAATGATCCAGTGCAGGGGAGAAAGAGGAAAAGAGTCGCTGAAACAAATATTTGCAAGATTAAGATTGCACAGTAAATTCAGTGCATCTGGAATGTTTTTGCAACTACCCAATATCCAGGGGATAAATTCAAATGGAGCAATGTTGTCTTTGTATTCCTTGCAGGACGGATAGACAGCATTTTGTGGAAAATTCAATCCCGCCATACTCAGTCCCATTTCGTTTGTAGCATCATAATACAGTGGGTATCCGTCAGCTATGGTTGCCACGCCAATCATTGCATAGTGCTTTTTAATTGTTTTCACCTTTCGAAAAGGAAAAGAAAAATTTCGTGGCGTGATCGCAACGGCTTCCTGATAATGATATTCTAAATCTAGATTTCTGCCAAAATAATGATCTTTTGTTCTAAATGTGATTGCAGTGCACATAAATTTCCTCCCAATGTAAAAACATCTTTCCATAAAATAGAATTGGTGTTATAATAACCATATAGGAGGGAAGATTATGCTCACTTATGATAAAGTTATAAAAGACGAGGCGATTAAAATCTATATTACCCGCGCGGATGAATCATTGGGCGCATTGGGATATACTAAACACGGTTTTGATCACGTAATGCATGTTGCACAAATGGCTGGGGATATACTGAAAAAACTTGGCTTTGACGAGCGTACAGTGGAACTGGCAAAAATTGCTGGCTATCTTCACGATATTGGAAACCTGGTAAACAGGTCAGAGCATTCTCAGTCCGGTGCCGTTATGGCTTGGAGCGTATTATACAATATGGGCTGTGATCCTGCTGAACTTGCTACAATCGTAACAGCAATCGGCAATCATGATGAGGGTAATGGTGTGCCTGTTAATGCTGTGGCTGCTGCGTTAATTCTTGCAGATAAAGCAGATGTACGGTGGACACGTGTTCGCAATTCTGATATTTCAACATTCGATATCCACGATCGTGTTAATTATTCCGTAAAGAAATCAGCACTAAAAATCAATGATGAGAAAACTGCTGTCACACTGGAATTAACGGTTGATACGAAATTCGGCTCGGTTATGGACTATTTTGAGATATTTATGAATCGTATGTTACTTTGCCGAAAGGCTGCAGAGAAACTCGGATTGCAGTTTAAATTGATTATTAACGAACAACAACTAATTTAAATATATCGGAGGTCGCAAGTGCGACCTCCGATAATCTTTTATAAGCCCAATACATCATAAACTTCGTCGCGGATGGGGGCATAAAACTCGCCCATCAGCCGCGGCCAGTTGCGGATATGCTGCATAAAGGAGAAGGAAAGGTGGTTTTCCGGGTCGATGATTACGAAAGCACCGTTTGCTCCGTCCCACCCGAATTCGCCCAAGGGACTGCGCTGTCCCTGACTTTTATCAATCAGAGTACGAACGCCTAAGCCGTAGCCGTAGCCTGGGCCGGTATAGCACATATACTCAGTATTACGGACAAATGTACCAATCTGATTGACACGCAGTGCATCAATAGATTCCTTGGTCAAAATCCGCGCTCCGCTTGCACCAACACCGTTGCAAGCCATTGCATCGGCAAACAGTGCGTAGTCATCCAGTGTGGAAACCAGACCGCCGCCACCGCTTTCGTAATGATCGTTAAAGTTATATGGATGTTCTTTGCCAATGTCAACAACTTCACCTGTTTCCTTCAGGCAATGATATTGTGTTGCCATTGGGGAGGCATTGCGATCGAAACTGGTGTGATTCATACCCAAAGGCTCAAAAATGTTCTGTTGCAGATATTCGCCATAACGAATACCGGATGCTTTCTCCATAACTGCCGCCAGAACATCCAGACAAATGCTGTATTTATACCGGTCACCGGGATGGAACAGCAGGGGATTGCGGCACATTTGTTCAGCCATCTGGCGGGTTGTGACCGTATTCCGGTCACCGGTAAAATCATTACCTATGTTATAATTCAGACCCGCACTCATTGTTAACAGGTGATGCACGGTAATTGGCTCGTGAGGTGCAACGAGTATTCCGTTTTCGTTTACCATCACATTGGCGTACTCCGGAAGGTAATCGGCAACAGGTGCATCCAGTGTGAGAAGACCCTTTTCCATCATTTGCATTGCAGCAGCAACGGTGATCGGCTTTGTGCAGGAAAAAATATAGAAGTATTCGTTACCGTCCATCGGGACGCGGGTTTCCCGATCCCGCACACCGCAGATATAGCGGTATATTTCTTTGTGATCTTTACGAATGGAAATAGAACACCCGGGAACACCAAGTTCCAAAAGTGCATCCATTCTTTTTTTTACACAGGAAAAATCCATTTCTATGTACCTCCCAAAAGGATTATGATATTGCATCAAATTGCGATTGGTAAAGTTTCTTGTAAAAACCGTTTGCTGCCATTAATTGATCGTGATTTCCTTGCTCCACAATACTACCATCGCGCATCACAAGAATATTATCAGCCGAACGAATTGTGGAAAGCCGGTGTGCAATTACAAAGCAGGTTTTGTTTTCCATCAGTTTTCGCATAGCCGCCTGAATTTGTTGCTCGGTTCTGGTGTCCACATTGGAAGTTGCTTCGTCCAGAATGAGCATTTGGGCGTCCAGGAGCATTGCTCTGGCAATGGTAAGCAGTTGCTTTTGTCCCTTTGATATGGATGTGCCATTGTCGGTCAGTACGGTGTCATAGCCCTCCGGCAAACGGGAGATGTAGCCGTGAATGTGTGCGGCTTTGCAAACACGAATGACATCCTGAATTGTTGCATCCGGGTTGCCATAGGCTATATTCTCGTAAATTGTACCGTGGAACAGCCAGGTGTCCTGCAGGACCATTGTGTATGCTTTTCGCAGACTGTCCCGGGTTATGCCACGGATGTCCTGACCATCGACCAACACTGCGCCTTTGTCCACATCATAAAACCGCATTAGCAGGTTGATGATTGTTGTTTTGCCGGCACCTGTGGGGCCTACAATGGCAGTCAAAGAGCCAGGCTGGGCGTGGAGAGTGAAATCCTTAATAATTTGTTTTTCCGGGTTGTAGGAAAAGTCAACGTGTTCTAATTTTACATCACCTTTTACATTTGTCAAGATACGTGCATCCTGTGCGTCAGGCGTTTCCGGCTCAGCATCAATCAGGAAAAATACCCGTTCGGAAGCAGCAAATGCACTTTGCAGTTCGGAAATGATATTTGCAAATTCGTTGATAGGTCCGGAGAATTTTCTGGAATACTGAACAAAACTGGATAAATCACCCAGACCGATTTGCCTACGAAGAAACAGCAGAGAGCCAAAGATGCAAACAAATGCCAAAGAAATATTGTTGATGGTATTGATGACCGGACCGCTGACAGATCCATTTGCTTCTGCCTTGATGTAGGCTGTGACGGCATCCTGATTCTTCTTGTCAAAACTTTCCTGCACCACATCTTCCCGGCCGTAAGCACGGATGGTTTTCTGACCGGAAAGCATTTCTTCCACAAATCCGTTTAATTTTCCCAATTTCGCACTGCGGTTGCGGAAAAGGGGACGGACAATTCCTGTGATCCATTTCGTTACAAAGAAAGTGATCGGGATCATTACCAGGAAAATCAGCATTAGTTTTGGCGCTATGGAAAGCATCATAAACATTGAGACGATTACCGTAACAATGCTGTTGAGAATTTGTATCAGATCCGTAGAAAGGGACTGATTGACCGTGTCCACATCGTAAGTAATAATACTGATCAGATCGCCGGTTTGATATCCGTCGAAAAACCGAACCGGTAGGCGGCTCATATTCTCGAATATGTCGTGACGCATTTGCTTGGAGACTCTCCGTGAAAGGCGTATCATAACAAAATTTAAAAGATATGTGAGCACCGCGGAAAGCAGATAACATACTGCCATCATCCAAACACATTCAATAACCGTATCCAGATCCACGGAACCGGATTTCAGGTCAATAGCATTGATGGCAACGCCGGAAAGTTTCGGACCGTACAAACTCAGCGCGCTGGATACAACGGACAGTAGAAGTGCGATTACAATCAAAACTCTTTGCCGTCCCAGATATTTCCAAAGGCGCTTTAGCAGAACACTACGGGGCAGGTGGGTGGTACGGTCACGCATATTTACAGCGTGCCGTTCGCCGATCATATTGGGATTCTTCATACCTGCACCTCCTGAGCACCCATCTGTGTGTGTGCAATGATGCGGTATTCTTCACAGGTCTCGATCAGATCATCGTGCTTGCCACAGCCGATTACAAGACCGTCGGACAAAACCAAAATCAGATCTGCGTGCCGCAAAGAACTAACGCGTTGCGCGACCAGCACAGTAGTGGTGTTTCTGTAGTTATCCCGCAGTGCTTTTCGAAGCAAGGCATCTGTCTGGTAATCCAGTGCGGAGGACGCATCATCCAGTACCAATATTTCCGGATTTCCGGCCAAAGCACGAGCAATCAGCAACCGCTGCTTTTGACCGCCGGATAAGTTGTTACCACGAACGGCAACGGCAGAGGCAAGACCTGCTTCTTTTTCGTCAAGAATGCTTTTTGCCTGGGCGTGAATAGCGGCCTGCATAATATCCGAATCCGGAATGTCCCGGAAAAAACGAATATTGTGGTCGATGTCACCTTCAGCAATAAAGTCGTTTTGAAATACTGTACCAAACATCTTTGCCAGATCATCCGGCGGTATGGAGCGAATATCTTGTCCGTTAATAAGAATTTGACCGCTATCCACATCGTAAAAACGCATCAGTAAATTTAGAATCGTACTTTTACCGGAGCCGGTTGAACCTAAGATACCAAGTGTTTGACCTCTTTCCAACCGAAAACTCAGATGACTAATGTTATCACCCCGGCCGGTATAGGAGAATGTAACATCGCGGAATTCAATGTGGGCAGGGGAGTCTTCAAGAATACCTGCAGACACCAATGCCTGATCTTCCGGCAACTGTAATACATCTGCAACCCGCTGTGCGCTGGCTTCTGCCTTAGACCACATTACAAAAATGCGGGTAACACCCATCATCGCATTGAGAATTAAAGTGAAATATTGCAGAAAAGCAACAATCACAGAGGGCTCTGTGTCACCGCCTTTGACGCGAATTGCACCCAATAAAACGACGATCGTTAAACCGAAATTCAGTACAAGGGAAGATGCTGGCATTGTAATAGCGGTGATCGTGCCTGCTTTTTCGCCCACATCATTAAGTTCGGAGTTCACAACATTAAAACGGTTTTTCTCGTGCTGCGTCTTGCTTAAGGCTTTGATCACGCGAACGCCGGTAATGTTTTCCTGCACAGTGCGGACAACCCGGTCAAGAATAGTCTGCTGTTTTCTGTACAGAGGTACACTGTGTTTTGTAACAAAGTAGGTGATCAGTGCAATTACCGGAAGCAGTGCAATGGGGACAAGGGCAAGACCTGCATCAATGATCAACATCATTGCAATACCGCCAACCAAGAGAATAGGGGCACGAATGCCGATGCGCTGCACTCTGGCCAGGAATTGATTGATATTGTATGTATCGCTGGTAAGCCTAGATTCAGCAGAAGAGACGGTTACGCAATCCATTTGCCGTGCGGAAAGATGCATTGTCTTTTTGAACAGATCGTGGCGAATTGCTTTTGTGATGTTGCCGCCGGATACGGCGCTCATTCTGTTGGCGAGCACATTCATACACAGTCCAAGGATCGCAAACAGAATCATCAATCCACCGTACAGATATATTTTAGATATGTCACCGTTTTCTGCACCCTTGGAAATAATATATTCCATAAAGTATGGAATCACCAGGTCTGCTGAGGATGCTGCGATTTTTATACACAGGGTAAGCAAAATGTAGCCGGAGAACGGTTTAATATAAGGGAATATTTTTCTCATCTGTCAATTCTCCTCCATCCATTCTGCGGCACGGGTTTTCATTTTCTCCAAAATATTGATCATTAGTTCCATTTCCTGATCTGTCAGATCTGCAGCGACCAGTTCCTCCCAGTCACGGAAAGATTTTCGAACCAAAGGCAATGCTTCTTCTGCCTTATTTGTTGGGAACAACTGCATAACACGCCGGTCGCAGGGAGATACACGCCGCTCAATAAAACCCGCTTCTTCCAGAAAAGAAACTTGTCGGGTAACATTGCTTTTGTCTACAAAGATCCGTTTGGCAAGTTGATCTTGTGTGATACCAGGGTTTCTGCAAATGCTGATTAAATATGTGGCATGAAAGGGTTTTAAGCCCAATGGGGAAAGTATACTCTGTCGGTAAGTTGCAGAGCATCTGTAGATTGCTGAAATGTTATGCATCAGAGCCGGCATAAACATACCTCCGATTATAATAGTTGCGTTTGCAACTATTATAACAGTTTCATTATATTCTGTAAAGATAATGTTTAAAAATTTTGCCTGCACATTTTCCGTGCAGGCAAAATATAGTTTTTACCTAAATTCCCCCTCCGGTTGTTTGTCCGGAGGGGGAATTTTAGTGGTGATGGTGGTGATTACTGAATTTGCTGGGAAGGTGGGCTTTGCAATTTCTATCTGCGCAGCACTCATTTTCTGCTTCTAATTCCAGTGTGCTGTGCATAATGTTATGTTCGCTAAGTTCTGCACGAATGGCCTGTTTAACTTTATGAGGATTCGCATTTGTTACGATGTGCATTGTCGCGCAGTTAATGGTTCCGTCCAGACTCCAAATATGGATATGGTGCGCATCAATAACATCGTCAATTTCCATAATGTGACGACGGATATCCTCAATATGGATTCCTTGAGGTGTTTTTCCCAGAAACAGATCCAAAACGACCTTTAGGTTATGAAAAGCATTCCAGAAAATAAATATCGCAACAGCGATAGACATAATCGGATCGATCAGTGTGAAATCTGTAAATCGCATTACCACAGCGCCGATCAATACGACGATCCATCCGAGTACATCCTCAAGCATATGCAAATTTACCGCCTTTTGGTTAAGAGAATTGCCTTCACTGGTAACAATAGCGGCTGCCAGATTTACAAACACACCGATGATAGCAAAAAGGATCATTCCGGTGTAATTGATTGAGGTGGGGGAGATGATTCTGCCAATTGCATTATAGATAACTGTAACCGAACCGATCATAAGAATGATTGTAGTTACAACACTGCCAACGACTGAATATCTGGTATATCCATAGGTATAGGTCTCGTCCGGTTGCTTCTTGCTTTTTTTCTCAAGGAAATAGGAAATTCCAATACTTGCCGCATCTCCGATGTCGTGTACCGCATCGGAAATAATCGCTATACTTCCGGTAAATACGCCCCCAAAGAATTCAAAAATCGAAAAGGCAAGGTTTAAGACAAAAGCAATTAAAATGTTTCGTTCTGTTTTCATAGTCTCCTCCAATTGACTTATCAATCAATTATGATATAATATGTAAATACCGAACAGGATGTACGAGAAAATTATATTTAACATATCGGACAATAACAATATATGATATGCTTCCAATGTTTGTTATGGAACAAAAATCATAATTTGTATGGAGTAACTTTATGGATCGGCGACAAAGAAAAACCCGTGAAGCCATTTTTAGTGCATTTACTCAGATTCTCGAACAAAAGGATTTTGCCCAAATCACTGTGGGAGAAATTATTGATTTAGCAGATGTGGGCAGGGCTACTTTTTATGCCCATTTTGAAACTAAGGATTTTCTGCTAAAGGCGTTTTGCGAAGAACTGTTTTGCCACATATTCGATGCGGATAAGAATGATAAATGTGGACATAAACATATTTTTGATTGTAACAGTACAGATTCTGGTTTTTTGCATCTATTTGAGCATTTGCAGAAAAATGACAATAATATACTGTCGTTATTGTCTTCCCGGAACAATGAGCTGTTCTTAAGATATTTCCGTGATAATCTACAGTTGTTAATCCAAAGACAGCATTCGTTATTTGAAATACGCAAATGTAAAGATATACCGGACTCTTTGTGGAATGATCATATTATATCCACATTTGTGGAAACCCTAAAATGGTGGATTAAAAACGCAATGAAGGAAAGCCCGGAAGTTATAACAGAGTATTTTCTTAAGATGGTCTGAGCATATCCCTATTTTATTAAACTGCTTCACAACATAGGTACGGTAGTCCGACCGTTTGTGCAGTAAGTCAAAACTCTTGCGTAGCAAGCATTTTTACAATCCCTCAGCCAATTGCCTAAAATCGGCAATTGCCAGTTCCCTTTACACAAGGGAGCCATTTATGCGCTCTATTGAAATACCTGTTTTGACGGTTTGGGGATTCTTTGACACTCTGAAAAGGGGCTGTAAAGAAACCTGAAATTTTATTGAGAGTATACATTCCTGTCAAAACCGTCAAATTTCTGTTTGTCGGTCAGTTGGTTAGACGCACAGACTATCAAAAACCGTGTCATTGCGAGGAGCGAAGCGACGTGGCAATCTCAAAAACCAGCCTTGTACCAGGAGATTGCCACACCAGTGTGCGCACTGGTTCGCAATGACATGCGTTTTAATTACCTGTTCGTCAAACAGAAATTTGGCAAAAAGAAGGAAGTGCCTCCACGCGAGGCACTTCCTTCTTTATTACAGTTGTTTTAATATCTCTTTGATGAATTCCCAGGTGCGCGCTGTGGATGCAATGCTTAGCCGTTCCCGGCTGGTGTGGATATCTTTCATATCCGGTCCAATGGACACGCAGTCCAGTCCCGGCAGTTTTTCGCTAAGTAAGCCGCACTCCAGACCTGCGTGAATTGCCACCACCTGTGCATCCTTACCGAACATATTTTTATACGCCTGAACCATGGTATCCCGCAGGCGGGAGTCCTTCTTATACTCCCAGGCAGGATAATCTCCCAGATTGGTGCAACTGCCTTCGTAAAATGCCGCCAGTTCTTCCAACTTGGAAAGCAAGTCCATCTTCTCCTGATTTACAGAACTTCGGATAGCAAATGTTAATTGCAGTTCCTCATCTAAGGATGCCACACCCAAATTCAGGCTGGTCTGCACCAGACCTTCAATGTCCTTGCTCCAGGACTGGACGCCATTGGGGGAAGCATTGAGCAATGCGATTACCTTAGCGGAACATTCCGTAGTCAGAGCATTGCCGCCCAGTGCATCCACATCGTCTCCCCGGACAATTGCGTCCGGCTCATCGTACTGCTGACGGATTTCCTGCTGCAACTGGGCCGCCACATCGTTGATCCGTTCAATATACATACCCAAGGCAACCATTGTCACCTGACAGGAACGGGGAATGGCATTGTCTTTTGCCCCGCCGGACAACTGAGTGATGCACACAGGCATCAATTTTTGAATACGGCTTAAAAATTCGCCCATCACTTTATTGGCATTTGCCCGGTTTTTGTGGATCTCCACCCCGGAGTGACCGCCCTGCAAGCCTTCCACTGTCAGGCGCACGCAAGGTCCGTACACCGCCCGGCGCTCAATGGGCAGATGGACTGTTGCCCTTACGCCTCCGGCGCAGGAAACGGTAAAGACGCCTTCCTCCTCAGAGTCCAGATTGAGCATCGTTCTGCCCCGAAGCATGGAAAGGTCAATGCCTGCTGCGCCGAACATACCGGTCTCTTCATCGACTGTGATGATCACCTCTATAGGCGGATGGGGGATGGTCTTATCTGCCAGCAATGCCATTGCAAAAGCAACGGCAATTCCGTTGTCACCACCTAACGTTGTGCCTTTGGCAAAGATATATTCCCCGTTGTGGGTAATATCCAGGCCCTGTGTTTGCATATCAATCGGGCAATCTTCATCCTTTTCGCAGACCATATCCATATGTCCCTGAAGGATCACAGGAGGATGATCCTCATAGCCGCAAGTGCCTTCTGCAAAAAAGATCACATTGTTCAGCTCATCTTGAATATAGCCAATCCCCTGCTCCTTTGCAAAGGACACCAGATAATCGCTGATTGCTTTTGTGTTTCCGCTTCCGTGGGGAATGGAACAAATCTTTTCAAAGTAAGACAACACACTTGCAGGCTGCAGTCCTGCCAGTTTTACCGTTTCCATAACCGTACTCCTTGTTTTATGATAGATAGATTTTACCACAATGCCATAAAAATGTCCACAATGCAAATGAAAATGCCACAGCGGCTGCTGTGGCATTTACGAACTAATATTATCAGGGGAGCAAACTCAGACCCAAAGTCAGCAGGATCCAAACCAGAGCAATCCACTTGGTAGCAGATGCAAGCGCCTTATCCATACCCTTGCCGGTCTTGTTCATATAGGAATCGCTGTTACCGGAAATTGCACCGGACAGGCCAGCCTCTTTACCGGACTGCATCAGAACGACCACGATCAGCGCTAAACTGGCGATCACTTCCAGAACTGTAACCACAATCTTCAGAACTTCCATATTCGTAACCTCCCTCCGCTAACCGCTTGATACCGTGTGCGGTAAGCGGATGCAAATACATTTTTCAATAAGCCAGTACAGTATAACACAGGCTTTCCCAAAATGCAAGTATTTTATCGGTATTTTTTTACTTTTTATTTTGTGACCCAAGTGCCGGTGGCCGCACAAGTCAGGTAGGCATTGATAAAGGGATCCAATGCGCCGTCCATAACGGCATTGACATTGGAGGTTTCACAGCCGGTACGGGTATCCTTTACCAGGGTATAGGGCATAAACACATAGTTGCGGATCTGGCTGCCCCACTCGATCTTCTTCTGCACACCTTTAATATCGGAGATCTTATCCAGATGCTCTCTTTCCTTGATCTCCACCAGTTTACTGCGGAGCATTTTCAGACAGTTTTCCTTGTTCTGGAACTGGCTGCGCTCCGTCTGGCAAGCCACCACAATGCCGGTAGCCTTGTGGATCAGACGGACTGCAGAAGATGTTTTGTTAATATGCTGACCGCCTGCACCGGAGGAACGGAATACCTGCATTTCATAGTCTTCTGCCTTGATCTCCACATCGTTGCTGTCGTCCTCAATCTCAGGAATGACTTCGATTGCAGCAAAAGAGGTCTGACGGCGGGCGTTGGCATCAAAGGGAGAAACGCGCACCAGACGGTGGACACCGTTTTCCCCTTTCAGGAAACCGTAGGCATTGTCGCCTTCGATCACAATATCTGCAGACTTAAGACCTGCTTCATCGCCTTCCTGATAGTCCATAATCTTGTAGGTGTAGCCGTGGGCTTCTGCCCAGCGGGTATACATCCGGTAGAGCATCTGACACCAGTCCTGTGCCTCTGTGCCACCAGCACCTGCCTGGAAGGAGACCAAGGCATTATTGCGGTCATAATTGCCGGTAAGGAGTGTTTCCAGGCGGCAGCGTTCCATATCCTCGCTGAGTTTCTTGAAGCCTTCCTGCAATTCCGGCAGCATAGAATCATCGTCTTCCTCTGCTGCCATTTCGCAAATGGTCATCAGGTCATCCCAGGAGGAAACCATATTCTTATACTTTTCGATCTTGCTTTCCGTGATTTTGGTCTTCACCACGATCTGCTGGCTTTTTTCCGGGTTGTCCCAAAAGCCGGGAGCCTCCTGCATTGCCTGCAAACGCTCCAGTTCATTCTTGAGCCCTTCCAAATTCAGAGAGTCTGCCAAACCGTCCAATGCAGGCTTCATTTCATTTAACTTCTGCTTATAAGAATCAAATTCGATATTCATAAAACTTACACTCATTTCTTTGCATAGTTAAAATTATTATACTAAAATTCTCCTTTTCTGTAAAGAGGAAAATCGAAATCTTCCTTTCAATTCAGTTGCAATCTTTCTGCATTTGGATTATAATATTTTCAATATTTTTTCATCAGAGGAAATAAGGATGCTTACAAAAGAACAATTACACGAAAAGATCGCGTCCGGGGTGCGGTTTTTAGACGGTGCCACCGGCTCCAACCTGCAAAAAGCCGGAATGCCCCGGGGTTGCTGCTCGGAAGAATGGATCCTTGCCAATCCGGAAAAACTGGTGGCGCTGCAGCGGCAGTATGTCCAGGCAGGCAGTCAGATCTTATACGCCCCCACCTTTCAGGCCCAGCCCATTGCACTGAAAAAAGTGGGTCTTGACCGGCAAACGGAAGCTGTCAATGCCCATTTGGTCAGTCTGACCCGCTGTGCAGCACCAGGGTGTCTGGTGGCAGGAAATCTGACCACCCTTGCCGCCTTTACAGAAAGTTGGGATCCGGATAATTTTGATCTGCTGGTGGAGAATTACCGTCGCCAGATCAAAGGACTGATAGACGGCGGTGCAGATCTTTTAGCTGCAGAAACCCTTCTGTATCCCCAGGAAGCAGAGGCAATTCTAACCGCTGCAGAGTTAGAAGGCGCAGGCGCAGCCCTTTATACCTTTACAATGCAGGCAGACGGCTCTCTGTTTTCCGGTATGGATGCAGGTCCGGTGCTCCATAATCTGGAGGAAATGGGTGCTGCTGCGGTAGGATTTAACTGTGTCGGAGCAGATATGATGACCCCTTATCTTGTCAGCAAATTGCGCAGATTTGTAAAAGGTCCGCTGGTATGTAAGCCCAATGCAGGAAATCCGGTAATTGGTGCGGACAACCTCCCCCACTATCCGATGGAGCCGGCTGAATTTGCAGAAATTATGAAAGAATGTGTATCTTCCGGTGCCACTTTGTTAGGTGGGTGCTGCGGCACTGCGCCGGAGTATATTGCTGCGGTAAAAACAGCAGTTCTCTCTTCTTTCCAATAAAAAGGCGCTTGCTTTTGCTGTTGCCAAATTTGTCAAGTTTTGTTATAATAGGTGCGTTATGGATAAACGAATACATTTTTATGTCAGCCGCAAAAGTGTGCTGACTTGGCTGATGGCGCTTTGTATGGTATGCTCGGCAGTGGCCCGCATTGTGATCTCCGGTATGAAAGGAACCGGAAGTTCCCTGCAGGTGTGGAGTCAAATTATTCTGCCTGTGGCAGCATCCCTGCTGTATGTGCTGATTGCCTTAATCAATGGCAAAGAACGATTCTACAAAACCGCAATTCCCATTTGGATGTACTGTCTGTACTTCTATTTTGTTTTCAGAGACTACGGTTTCGACCGACTGGGAAATACCCTGTACATTATCAGCCTGCTCTTTGTAGCCGTGCTTTATACCCAGTTCACTTCCGGCAAGAAAAAGGTAACCCTTCTGCTGTTTCCTCTGCTTGCCATTCCTTCCGGCGCATTGCTGTATTTGAACCGAGAGGCGCTGCTGTCCCGCAATTATACCCAACTGATGCCTCTGGTACCTGACCTGATGATGCTTGCCGGTTTCCTGTTTATGGTTTGTGCCATCCGGGTACATTCTGATGGGGAGTATCATCCCACCTGGGGTGACCGCAACGATGGACGCAGGCTTAGAACGCTCCCCCCTATGGCGCAGATCACTTCTTATTTTCAGGTTGAGCGTAACACCTGCTCCAACTTCTTTGAGGAGGCTATTGAGATCACCAATGTGGAGCGGTATATTCGTCAGAAGCGGAAAGAAGGTCTGTCTGACTTTGGTATCACCCACGTTTTACTAGCAGCCTACGTCCGCTGCCTTGCAAAATATCCTCAGTTGAACCGTTTTGTTTCCGGTCAGAAAGTCTATTCCCGGGGTGAGGACATCCAGTACTGTATGGTGCTCAAAAAGGAAATGAATCTGAATTCTCCGGACACCTCTATTAAAGTTCATCTGAATCCCAGAGATACTTCCGATGATGTATACAACAAACTCAATGCGGCTGTTGACAGAATTAAACGCACCCGGAAACTGGATACTAAATTTGATCATCTGGTCAATTATTTCAATCTGATCCCCAGTGTGGTTTTGAAATTCCTGATTTGGTTTTTAAAATTGCTGGATTACTTTGGACTGCTGCCTCTGTTCCTGACGGAGCTGAGTCCTTTCCACGGAACAGTTTTCTTCACTTCTATGGGTTCTCTGGGCATCAATGCCATTTATCACCATCTGTACAACTTCGGCAACCTGCCTGTCTTTATGTCTTTTGGCTGTAAGCGCAAGGTGATGGAACTCCAGGAAGACGGAAGTATCGTGACAAAAAAATATGTGGATCTTCGTTTTGTAACAGATGAACGCATTACAGACGGCTATGGTTATGCCACATTCACTAAGCATTACCGCAATATTCTGCGGCATCCTGAAATAATGGACAATCCCCCTGAGGAAGTTGTCCGTGACATTGATTAAATGAAAGAACACATTTTATCTGCGTTATCTACACAGTGTCCTTGGCAGGACACTGTGTATTGGTATGATACCATTGATTCCACCAACACAAAAGCAAAAGAACTGGCAAAAAACGGTGCCTCCCACGGAACTGTGCTGATTGCCGGCTGTCAGACCGGCGGTAGAGGCAGGCTGGGCCGCAGTTTTTCCTCCCCTGCCGGGATGGGTGTATATCTGTCTGTTATTCTCCGCCCCCAGTGTCCTGCCGATGCCCTTATGCACCTGACCTGTGCAGCAGCCGTGGCAATGTGCGATGCTGTAGAAAAAATTGCCGGCATCCGTCCCGGAATTAAATGGACAAATGATCTGGTGTTCGGCAAGAAAAAAACAGGCGGCATCCTGACAGAACTTTCCCCCAACCCCGATACCGGACTTGTGGACTATGCCATTATCGGCATTGGCATCAACTGCTGCCAGAGGTCTGCAGATTTCCCTCCGGAAATTCAGGATATGGCTACCTCTTTATCGATGGTCTCCAATCGGAACATCCAGCCGTCGGTTTTGGTTGCTGCAATGATCGAGGCCCTGGTGGCAATGGATAAAGGCCTGTTCTCCCAAAAGGATACGATCATGCACCGTTATAAGCACGACTGCATTACGATCGGGCAGGAAATAATGCTTGTACGGGGGAATGACACCCACTACGGCACTGCGGTGGATCTGGATGCCGATGGTGGCTTGATGGTACGATTTGCAGACGGAAGTGTGAAAACCGTCACATCCGGAGAGATCAGTATCCGGGGAATGTACGGATATATTTAATCTTTTTAAGATTTTTGTTGCATTTTTTCCAACCATTGGTTATACTGATATCAGAAACAAATACAAGGAGGTATTTACAATGAAGGTTTTTTATACAGTTTTGAAAGTTATGGCTGCTCTGGCAGTTGTGGCTGGTATCATTTATGTGGTTGCTACCTATGGTGACAGAATCGTGTCCTGGGCAAGAGGTCTGATCCGCAACTACAGAAAAAGAGGTTACTACACACCTGTGAATATGGATACTCCCATTCAGGCAGATGCCGTTGACTTCGAAGGTTAATATGGATTAAAAGGGACGCGTTGCAAAATGCTGCAACGCGTCCTTGCTTTATTCCATTATCGGATCGATGTGCCGCAAGTTGTGCAGAAAGAGGTTCCTGCCGGGTGTTTTGTACGGCAACGGGGGCAAACTACGATCGTAGATACCGGTGTGCCATAACCCACAGGTGCAGGGGATGCAGGTACATAAGCCGTCTGGGGTATCTCGGCACTCATTCTGGGAGCGCCGCAAGCGCCACAGAATTTTGTGTCATTGGGATTTTCTGCACCGCAATAATGGCAAACAAACCCACTCAAACTTGTACCGCAAGCACCGCAAAATCTTATACCCCGAGAATTTGCATAGCCGCAAACTCTGCATACATTGACATTGTTCTCCGTTTCCTCGCTAGAAATGGACATTGCCAGTCGGATAATGGAAAACACAATGGTGATCAATGTGGCAACCAGATAGAGGAAGTATCCATACTCCGGATCGCCGTATGCGAAAACGCAAATACTGGTGCAAACGATACCGATTGGCATCGCCACAACAGAACCTATGGCCAATTTCTTCCGTCCTCTGGAAAATCCAGCAAACAGGATTGCACTTAAAGAACAAATCATACCGAACAACAGACCGTAATCCTCTTCGTACAGTCCACTTCTCCAAGTTCTGATTATATCCAATCCGGTATAGTAATCCGATCCATACCACCAATCATAATTATAAGACAATTCCAATCCAAAGCAGACCATTGACAGGCAGGCGCCGATTGTGGCAATCATTGCCATCACTCTTCCGGCTTTCCGGGTTTCTCCGCTTGCTGGGGTTCCGGTAAGTGCCATCAATGCGAAGAAAACTGCCAATAATTCTGCGATCAGATAAATATAAAAGCCAGTAATCACACCCATTCCCACTTTCGCAGGAAATGCAATCATAAAGCACATACCCAGCACGGCACAGGGAATTGTTCCAATGGCAAACTTTTCCTTTGCAATGGAAACACCGGAGAATATCAAACCCATTATACAGCAAATCAACGCAATCGTCAGTTGGCTGTGATGCTCAGAAAACCGTTCGATCGCTTCAAAACCTGTGCTAGCAGAAAACACTGCAAACATTTCCATAAAGAAACTGGAAAATGCCAATATGCCCATTGCTGTTGCCAGTATTGCCATTATTTTGGGGAGAAAACTCTTTTTCTGTTCCATATTGATACCTCTTTGCCAAACCTTTTACCGGGCCATATAAGTACCGCAGTATTTACAGTTTACCGTTCCTTCGTACTGCTTTGCGCCGCAGTGGGGGCAGATGGCAGTTCTCTTGGACTTATCCGGTGCACCGTAGCCATAGCCATAAGGATTCGGTGCTACAGGAGGCACAGGAGGTACAGGAGGTACAGGAGGAACAATTGGGGGAACAATCGGAGGAACGATGGGCGGCACAGGGGGTACCGGGGGCACAGGGGGAATGGGCGGTACAGGAATGCTTGTTAAAGGAGCGCCGCAATACCCACAGAAGGTTGCACCCGTTGCATTCATACTGCCACAACTTCTGCATCTGTTTTCGCTGTAATCGACGTCATCGTCACTGCTAACTTCAGAAGATCCTTTGGAGACCGCAATAATTGCCAAAACAAATGCAGCCAGTTCTGCGGCCATATAAACATAAAATCCGATTCCGGCAACTTCCAACTCTCCAACAATCAAGAAAAGAAGAAACATCATAGAAAAACCGATTGCAGCGGTCACGGTTGTGCCCACAGCCAGTTTCCGCTTGATGTTTGCCAAGCCTGCAAACAAAAGACCCAGTCCGGCACAGACCAGCGGAATCAGAAGAATGATGCCCTCATCCTCCCAATCCAGCCAATCAAACATTTCAAAACCGGTGATATCGCCCCACCAGGAAATCATAGGCAAAAAATAACTGCCAATTGCAGCCGCACACAAAACCGCCGCTATGATAACCATTACCCGTGACGCAACGCTACTTTTACTTGTCATAATCTTTTCTCCTTCTCATTTTTAGAGTTTCATCTCAGTAAAGCTTTTTGTTTATCGTTGTTCATACCATTCATTAAGACGAAGTGTTATGTCCTCAGCATTATCTGCTGAGTTCAGCGCAAGCATATTGTCTCCAACTGTCACTCTGATCTTTATGGTATAGTATGCATCCGAGGTATATATGCCCGTTTCATCGAACCACAGACTACCTCCGGTTAAGTTTAAGGTTAAATAATAAGGATCTGATGGATCCTGCGTCCAAGTGCCCTCATACCAATGGGAATATTCACTAAGGTAATATCCGGCTGCAACAACCGCTTCTCCGTTTTCTTCCAGGGTAATATCCCACACATATTGGGCTTCCGCTTCATTGGTTGTTTTGTTTCGATTGCTATCCCCATAGATTCGCCAGGAACCAATGAATTCTTTATACTCGTCATCTCCCCAGCCATCCTCGTCCCAGGCTCTTGAGGGAATCACGATAAAATTATCATCTGTATAAATCGCACAACTGGGGATATCTTCTGCGCCGTACAACGCTATGTACGAAACATCTTCCAACGATCCGTCTTCTTTTATATACAACGGCACATAGCCGCTTTCTGTATCTCCAACATCACAAACACAAATCATATTTGCATTGGGATAGTAGACATATTTCTGTTCTATATCGTTAAAATACAGATAATAGGAGTCTGGGAGTGTAATATTCGTTGTTTCTGCACCTTCCCGGAACAAAAACACTGATTCATCTATTTCTCCGCAAGTATACCCGTAATAACCTTCGTAATAATTATCATCTTCGATATAAATTCCCAGCAAATCCGGATTGATATAAGTAATGGTATACCAGGTATTGCAATCATCTACAAACCGAATCTTTGTATCATCGATTTCTGTATAGGAGTATGTGCAAGCGCCATCGCCTTCCCAATTTACTATGATAGTATTTTCTTTTATCTCGATCCAACCGGCATCCTGGCAATAATAATCAGAAAGCCAAGTTCCAATATAGTCTTTCGCTTTCTCCGGTTTGTTTGTAGGTGTGTACTGCTCCTGAAGTTTTGTTTCGCCAGGAATTACTTTGTCAGTCTTCTGATCTTTCACTCCGTCTCCCAACAACAGAATCATCAAAAGCACAATTCCTATGGTAAGCAATAATGCTATACCGATAAGAATCCACCCTGTTGCACCAAATCTTTTTTTATCCGGATTACTTTCCGGGCTAATTGTTCTTCCTTCAAAGTTGGTATATGCAGCAGGTGGCTGGATTGGGGGCGTTTGTGTCTTTTGGGGCGGTATATATGCTGGTGTCGAGATTGGTTGCTTCGCTTCATAACTGGGTGAATTATCCATTTTTTGGAATGGATTTTTATATCCACATTCAGTGCAAAAATTACCCACTATGGGTTTGTTGCATTTGGGACAATTCATATTTCCACCTCTTTTATGTTCTTCCCCACTATCAAAGCCGGTCCATTGTGCGCCAGCCAGCCTGTCCAGGGGTATCGCCTGCGCCCCGGGTATGAGGTACCTGGGGAGGTGCCGAAACGCCCACACCCGGCTGGGCATTCGATGTATAATTGATAAAAATCGTCATCCCGTTAGGCAATTTATCACCGGGCTTTGCCGCCGGAACTGTGGAATGATAGCGATAACCGGGAAACTCCTTGATTTCCAAAGTGTTTTCTTCCACTGTAATCACATCCGGATCGTTCACCCACACTTCACGGGAATACAGATTGGTATCCAAAACTGTGTTGGCAAATCTGTAAGCCACCCGGTAACTAACCGTCTTTTTCTGGGCCTCTTCCTTTACATATCGCAGAGTAATCACTGTACCGTCTGCGATCTGCTCCCCTTCTGCAACGATCGGGGACATACCATCCGGCTTATATCCAGCGTAAGTTCTGGCAGAAATGGAACCTTTTTGCACTGCAATCTTTTTCTCGTCATCGGCAATGCTTCTGTATGTAAAGGTATCCCGGACAACGCCGTCCACTTGGTGGCACACTGTATAAGTGGCTACCTTTGTGCCTGACAGGATATTAAACACATCTTCCGCTGTGGGCCGCTTATTCGGATCGGTGTCCAGCATTGCAACGATCAAGTTATACATATCTTTCGGAAGGGACTCGGATACTTGCGCTTTTTCACCGCAGGAAACCGCTTCTCCCACCGATTCAAACTCCTCCGAAGGAAATCCGGGTAATTTTCCTGTCAAATACTGATGGAACAAGACACCCATAGAGAATACATCCATTTTGCAGGTCAGGTGCATCCCCTCTTCCCGCCAGGCACGATATACTTCCGGGGAAAAATAGTTCATATCGCCGGCAATCGCTTCCGGATTTCTGGGAGGATCGTCTTCGAAAAAGCCCGCATCGTAGTCAATCACTTTCGCCGTCAGTTCGTACTTTTGAGAATATACAAACATCACATTGCTGTGTTTGATATCTGCGTGCACGAAGTGGGCACTGTGTAACCGAGCAATGGAATGGGCAATGACCATACAGATCCTGCGTTTGGTATTTTCCGGGAGGGAGGCAACGTCCCCTACTTCCACTTTCAGCGCCCGAATGCGGGGCATTGCCATATAGTATTTTGCACCCACTCTGAAAAAGTCTACAACCCGGGTAAGGTTGCCATCAGAACATTCATTGATCGTATGGTACACTCTTACTTTGCGGTGTTCAAATTCCTGGCATTTTCTCAGTTTCCTCGCCCTTTTTTCCGGGCTGGAGGTAGTGTCCGTCTCCGGATGTTTCGGTTCTAAGAACTCTTTAATAAAGTGTTCCCGACCGCTGTATACACCGAAGCACCATCTGCAACTGCCCGCATTTTTATTTGACAATGCACTGGTAAGTTGATACTTACCAAGGGTTTGTGTTGTGGTTTCCATCATCTTGTTCCGTTCTCTATATACTTCATATAATTGATCCGGTAATCCGCCCAAAGGCGACGGCGGGTATCCCGGTCCTCCAGGGGTGTTGCCCAAACAGTCTCCAGAAAGTTCTGGTGGAGATACTGGTATCTGGGCTGAAAACCCCGCTGAATATTTACAAAACTGCCAAAGCCAAACCATGCCAGGCAAAGGGTATGGTCATCTCCGGCAAAGGATGTGATCAATTTCTGCAAATTATCTTCCCACTGGGCAACACAGTTACTTTCGAGCATCGTATGCAGGATCATTCCTTCAAACTCCATTGGCGTAGATACATAACCAAAACAGCCGTCTGTTGCTGCAATTACCATAAAGGGAGGCTTTATTTCATAACTGCGGCAATTGAGTTGCACTTTTCTGTCTGCACTGATCAGATTTGTAAGGGTTCCATCATCGTACAGACCCTCCATAGGATCAGGCTGATTGCTGTCATCGATCGTTAGTTGGGATAACCCATAAGCATCGAGTATATACACACGGGAATCGCCCGCCCAGATGGGCGTGACACGCAAAGCATCTTTCTGTCCGGATTGAATCAGGGCTGCTGCCATCGTGGTAGGGAGAATGCGCATTCCTTTTACTCTGGGTTTTGAAGCATCCAGATCCGGCACATTGGCATCGATCCACTGGGACAGCCCCGGTGCGATCACCTTGCTGACGAACTGCTCCGGCTCCATTTTGCAGGGGAAGTTGCGCTGTATACACCGGTACAGGGCACCGGCACCAATTCTCGATGCCATATATGCCTCCGTATGATCGGCATAGTCCGGATGCCTTCTGGCTCCGGAACCGCCACAGCCGTCAAAGACTGCGATCATACCGCTGTCGTCACAAAATCCGCAGCACCAGTTATCTTCGCCCGCTTCCGGTCTTGCCTCACCGCAAAAGATACTGCTATGAAAATCCAAAGGTAATTGCCTGCTCATTCTTTTTTCTCCCTGATCCACATTGTCGGTTTAGATCGTACTGCTGATCATTTCCAGGATCTCACCATAATCGTGCTCAGACATACCGTCGCCGGCAACAGAGTCCACGTGATAAACCTTCTCCCAGTTGTCACTGATATAGTTCCAGTAGTTGGTATTGGGTGCGTAAATGATCAGTCTTTTTGCGTATTCATCCATTGCATCCCACCAGTCTTCCAGTTCTGCCAGATTAGCAGGCATACCGGAAGGATAATGGGCAGACCGTCTGCCGTAACCCAATTCGTGGGTACCTGCATCGGTCCAGACAACGATCACCTGGCGCTTCTTAGCGCCTTCATAAGTGGTCCAATTGGACCGCATTGCATAGGCAAGGGCTTCCAGACCGTCTTCAGGGATATCTCCGCCGCCGTCTGCGTGAATGCTGTTGATCACATTTTCAAATTCCGCAGACTGCTGGGGCAGCAGGAAGAAATCTGTCTGAAGCATTGCCTCTGCACCGTCTGCTATGTAATCCCGGAAAACAATTACCTTAACCCGCAACTGGGCCATTTGCTTGTCTTTGGCAGCCATAATACCGCTCATATCATCATAAAAACGCAGAGCGTTACTCTTAACCATATTGATGATTTTCATCTGTCTGCCGCTGGTATCTTCCATACTTCCGGTAGCATCGATGCAAAACACCATATCTACTGCATACTGATGTCTCTGACCGCGCTGCTGGTTACCAAAACTACCGTAGGAGCCTTCATACATTTCACTCATTATCTTTTTCTCCCTTTTATTTTTATATTTTGATTTTGTTTACAGGTTGTCTACACCCGTTTCATCTGTGGGATCTGTTTGCTTGTCATCATTTTCCTGTGTTGTTTGTGTTTCTTCTGTCTCTTCTGTTTCCTCTGCAGGCTGGGTGGTTTCCTCCGGTTTTGTTTCTTCCGGTTCGGTCTGCTCTCCCTTTGTTTCCTCTGTTGCCGTAGGATCTGTAGACTGGGTACCTTCCGTTGCGGTTTCTTCCGTAGTTTCTGTTGTTGCTTCGGTATCTTTAAGGTTTTCAGTCTCCTCCGGAATGGTTTCCGTCGCATTGGTTTGAGGATGTAATTGATCGATCCGATTGTTCAGCGCCCGTGAGGCAAGTGTAGCACGAACACCCAGTATAATGCTCACTGCAGTAAGCGCGCCCACCAAACCGATCAGAATAAAAAACAGTTTGTTGCGCACTCTGGTAGCCTGCCGATTTTGCCAGATTTCCCGTTCCATTTTTTCCAGCACTGCAGAATCGATCATTCCCGGCTGTGCCGGAGGCCTTTTCCGGGGTGCTGCATCCGGGGTTACCAAATTATAAAAACCTCCGCAGTCAGACATAGGCGGAGTTACCCGTCCGCAATTGGGGCAAGTTGCATCTGTTTCCCGGATCGTTTTTCCACACCATTTACAAAACATCGTTTAACCTCCAGTTATTAATTCATATCTTCTCCGCAAATATTGCACTTTGTTGCATACACCGAGTTTTCTCCATCGCAACAGCGGCAAATTCTTGCATTTTTTCTTTGACTGTATTCATAAATCGCCACATACCGTGCAGGCTGTGCTTTCTTCTCCGGTGGCGTGATCGGCTTGACCCGAAAAGTATAATCCGTTGAAGGATCGCTAACTTCCTCTTCTCTGCCTTCTTTTACATATTTATAAATCAAAAAGCCGATCAAACCAGCCAATATTAAAAATATAACTACACCCACACCAATTCCCTCTTTTCCACATTTTTTTACATTTGTTGTTATAATAACCAGTATCTGTCGTTCTGTCAACAACATTTGTTCGCAAGTCACCCATTAGAATAATTTCACTTTTTTATATGCCGGAGCAGTTTTTTGTTGCATAACAGGAATTTTTGATATACAATTAAACTGATACTATAAATTGTATACTTTTCAGGAAAGCGATATGGTCAGATGAAATACATCATAGATAAAAGAGAAAAAGCACCTGCCTATCTTCAACTTTATATGCACCTGCGGGACGATATTATAAACGGCATTTATCCTCTGGGCAGCAAGCTTCCCTCCAAGCGCGTCTTATCCGCTGATACCGATGTGAGCAGTATCACTGTGGAACACGCCTATGAGCTTTTGTGCGATGAAGGGTATGTGGAATCCCGTCAGCGCAGTGGCTACTATGTGATTTTCCGGACAGATGATGGGTTTGCCTCTTCTACACCCAGAAACCTTACCGGTTTTTCCGTGTCTGCCTCTGAGGAAACGGCAGTCACTTTTCCCTTTTCTGTGCTTGCCAAAACAATGCGCAGTGTGATCAGTGATCTGGGAGAAGGAATTTTGGAACGTTCCCCCAACAGCGGTTGTCTTGCCCTTCGCAACGCCATCCGCCTGTATCTGGCGCAAAACCGGGGAATCGAGGCAGATGCCCGGCAAATTATTATCGGTTCCGGCTCAGAACAACTATATTCCCTTCTAATAAAACTTTTGGGCAAAGATAAACTTTATGCCATTGAAACGCCTTCTTACCATATGATCGAGCAGGTTTACATCCAGGCAGATGTTTCTGTGGAAAAACTGCCCCTGGGGGCAGATGGCATAGACTCCGATTATCTGAAAGACTGTCAGGCAGATATTCTGCACATCTCTCCTTATCGAAGTTTTCCCAGCGGTGTAACGGCTACTGCCTCCAAACGGCACGAATATCTCCGTTGGGCAGAAACAGGCAAACGGCTGATCATTGAAGATGATTTCGAATCGGAATTTTCCGTCTCCACCAAGCCGGAGGAAACACTCTTCTCCCACACAAAGAAAAACAATGTGATCTATATGAACACCTTTTCCAAAACCGTCTCTCCTTCCCTCCGGGTGGCATATATGGTTCTGCCAACCCTATTGGCAGAAAAATATGAAACCTTATTGGGTGCTTATGCCTGCACGGTCCCCACCTATATTCAGTATGTTCTTACAGAACTGATTGTAAAAGGCGACTTCCAGCGGCACATCAACCGGGTCAGGCGTGCCAAACGAAAGGAACTGGCAAAAGGCAACTCTTTATAAAATTTTGGTTGCTTTTTCCTGTAATCTATGTTACGATTTGTTCGAACATACTTTCGAAAGGAGATATTCTTATGACTGAATTGGAAACTATGCAACGGGCAAAACTGTATATGGATCAGTTGGCACAGGGTATCGATCCCATCTCCGGTCAGGAAATGCCGGAAGACTCCACATTAAATAATGTCCGTTTGGCCCGGTGCTTTTTCTATGTATCCGGTGTTTTGGAGCAGGTGATCCGCAACGGCGGTCAGGTCATTTCCGGTGGAAAAGCCGATTTTTCCATTACTCCGGAACAGATCCAAAAGATAAAACGGTCTGCCCAACCCATACGCATCACAGAGTTTACAGACCTGGTGAATCAGGCTGTGGATGCGCCCAATATGAAAAGGCTCAGTGTGGTAAAGATCACCAATTGGCTGATGGCAAAAGGTTTTCTCACCAAAGAAACCGCCCCAGACGGAAAAAGCCGCCGTGTGCCCACCGCAGCCGGTTTCAATTTGGGTATGAGCACGCAAATGCGTCAGTCCCTCGAAGGGGAATATCTGGCGATCTATTACGACACCAATGCACAGCAGTTCCTGCTGGATAACCTCCCCGGCATTCTTCAGGAGAAATGAAATGTACTGTCAATTTTCTGTTTGACAGCTTGTTCGTAGGGGACGCCGCCCTCGGCGTCCCATCTGTATTTTTGGGGTTCGATACCCCAAAAATACAGAAATATTGGCAAACTGCAGGAAATCCGCCCATCGAGGTCGGATTTCCTGATGGGACGCCG
>JAZNDD010000185.1:0-13756 GCA_045587865.1 Faecousia sp. | reverse complement strand
CGGCTCTACCAAGAAGGACATCAGAGTTGAAATCTGCTCCAAGTGCCACCCTTTCTATACCGGCAAGCAGAAGCTGGTTGACACCGGTGGACGTGTTGATCGTTTCAACAAGAGATTTGGTTTGAAGTAAGACAAAATCCGCATCACTTTTGTGATGCGGATTTTTTTTGTTGTCTTTCGTTCCTGTTTCCGTAAATATAAGTAATTATGATATATTTCCGTTTTTATCGCAGGTGAGGGTTAAATTGACAGGAACATTCAAAACCAGTAATTTTTTTAGTGATCCTGTTAATGTGACTGTGCCGCCACTGGATGTGAAAGAGCTTTGCTTGAAGTTCCAGTTGTTATAGGTATCCATCTGTGTGATTGTTTTGGAAAGAACAGAAACAGTGGAACCGTCATATTGGAAAACTGCTTCGTATGCAATAACAGCAATCGTGGTGTTATCTCGTGTGAAGGTTCGTTTTAATTCGGCTTTCTTTTGTGTGGCTCTGCCATAGCTGTATATCGTTATTTCATCAGTGTATGTAATTCCATCTTCTAAAATGTTTTCTTTATATAGAACGAAATCGTCTTGCGATGTGGCGGAAACAGAAATTGCGGTTGATATTAACAGAATGATACTAATGAATAAAGATAAGATACGTCTCATTGTGGTTTCTCCTTTTTATGGAAGTGTATTTTCTGTGGCAGTGGTACCAATGGTACCGTAATCTATCTTTTGCTCAATAACGGTTATAGGTTGATAATAAAACATTATGGAAAAAGCGACAGTTGCCAGAAGGAGTGCTGCAACAACAATACCAACACCTGTAAAAATACGGGCTGTGATTTTTTGCTTTCGTGACCGCCGGATATCTTCTTCGGTAAGAGAGGAGGTCAACAGCTTCGCCATTTCGCTTGGAGGCCCGAAGGCCGTATAAAGAGACAGCATATCGGGATCAGATTCTTCCTCCATAAAAGTCATAAGGGAGAAGTGAAAGGACTCCATAAGCCGTTTCCGGAGGACTCGGCCATAGGGCAGAGCGCGTTTGAGAGCTTTTTTGTACCGCTTGATATCAGCTGTCATTTTTTTTATCTCCTTTTTCCAAAATGTCTGCAATTCCCTGGATGAAACGGTTATAAGCCTCCAGATTCAGTGCCAGATGTTCTTTCCCAGACTGGGTGATCGTATAATACTGCCGGCGCCGTCCGTCCGGTGCGATCTGCTTTTCTTTTTCATAAACATAACCAGCCTGCAGCAAGCGATAAATAGCGGCATAAGGAAAAACGATATTCAATGCACCGTTGCTTCTGGATTGGAGCTCTTCGGTAAGTTCACCGATATAGCTGTCCTTTTGCGAAAGAATATACAATAGAAGGAACTCTGTCAGTGCTTTTTTGAGATTTTCTTCTAAGGGAAGAGAGTCGCTGTGGCTATTACTGCTCATCGGCAAATCACCTCACAAACAAAGCATAGATACTTTCTATGCTTATATTTTACACAAATAAACATCCACCGTCAATTCTTTTTTTGAAAAAAGTTATTAAATAACAAAAATTTGTTATTGACAAAATATATATTATGTGAGATATTATAGTCAGAATATTCCAAGGGGGTGTAAACGATGGTTTTTTGAAAAATAGGCACTGTGCGTAACTGTACATTGCATATTTGTCATTGAGTATGCATCTTCATATGTTTTCAGTGCCTAAAAATGTCCGTTTCTGAGAAATCTTACTTAGAAAGGAATGCACTGTTATGAAAAAATTTTTGTCTGTATTATTAGTTGTGGCTATTGTCCTTTCTTTGAGTTCCAATGCTTTTGCTAATGGTACCGAAGATGTTACAATAGATTATATTGATCAGCTGTTAAGAGCAGCGAATACGCCTGAAGAACAAATCGAGGCAATGGATGATGATTTAAAAAGGTTAATTTACGAAAATTCACTTTCTAACAATGATGTTGAATATATAGATGTAACTAAAGAACAAACAGCAGATAATATGGTAAGGTCAGGGGATCAGATTTCTGAATCAGACTTAGTTCTGCGGGTTACTGCGTATAAGGTGACTGGTCAGGATCAGGTAGATATATATCCATACTATCAATGGCTAACGCCTGTTAAACCTAAAGGGAAAGATTGCTTTTCGTATTTAACTCACAGTAGCTATAGTATTGTGCAAAATGAAAGAAGTAATGCGATTTACGTGAAGGACCAGGAAAATCATTCTTGGCAATATGCTGGTTCCGCAACATACACCGGTATATCTTTTACAGGATATGAGCACAAAGGATCTAGTTTAGGAACTCCTGATATCCCTATTTATATAAAAGGGCAATTTTATTACAGGGTAGATATTGATGTAGACGATCCAGTGAAAAAAATTATCCTGGCATATGTACATGATACATCTTCGGGCGGGAATGTGTCCTATGGTATAAGCTATAGTGGTTTTAGCATATCTGTAACCCCATCGTCTAACAAAGTATCCTACCTGAATAATGTTTTCATCCTCAATTATTGAAGCGGTGTTATACGATGAATAAAAAATGTTTGATAGCTTTTTTTGTCCTTCTGCTATGTGCTGTTTTAGTAGTGCTGGTAGTATTTCTCTGCGGTCAGCGAGAGAAAACCGTAACGGTAGGCTCTGTGCTCCCGATTTGCGCAATAACGGAGAAAGTTCATTCCGATAATTACTATTTAAGCATTCAATTAGATAGCTATTTTCAGGAGGAAAATAAGCTGCCCACTGACATCGTGTTGATAAAATGCACCAAATCCGTTTTTGAAAAAGTGAGTGTAGGAAACGATTATATAGGTGCAGGAATAGAAATCGTTCTTCCAACTGATTATCCACAGGTAGATGTTGGTGTGCTTATACGAGAAAATAAAATCGGCTATTTTACAATTACTTCGGTGACAAATTCGATAAATAAAAAGATAAGCTAACGGGAATTTACCGAATGGCAAGAGAGCGGTCCTACGAACCCAATTCCTGATATGATATAACGACGAATTTAGGGCGCATTGCAAAATACTGCAATGCGCCCTGTCTATATTCCGAATTTTTTGTTGTCTATCCATAGGAAAGTGTGATATAATAAGAAAAATGTGAATGTCAAATTTTAGTTCAGCGGGATGTTTGGTGGATGCACAATTCCTTGGCCCCCTCGCTGAGGGGGCTGTCACCGAAGGTGACTGGGGGAGTGTCCTATCTTAAGAACTACACTCCCTCCGTCAAAAATCGGTTTCGAAGAGCCGATTTTTCCCACCTCCCTCAAAGAGGGAGGCAAGGGGCGGTGCGGTACAACACGCCGCCAAACTGAAATTTGACTTGGAGGCACTATGGAATCGAATTTTGAAGCCAAGCAGGAGCGGGCGGTACTGGTTGGACTGAACGCAGACTGCTTCAAAAAAGAACAAACTGCCACCGATGAAACACTGGAAGAATTGGAAGCCCTGCTGGAAACAGCCGGCGGCTTTTGCACCGGAAAAATCCTGCAAAACCGGCACGCGCCCGATCCGCACAGTTTTATTGGTGAAGGCAAGGCGCTGGAAGTGAAAATGCTGGTGGAGTTCACCCAGTCTACGATGGTGATCTTCGATAATGAACTTTCTCCGGGCAATATCCGGGCACTGGAAGAAATACTGGGTGTTACGGTGCTGGATCGCAGTGCTCTGATTTTGGATATTTTTGCCCAGCGGGCAACGGCCAAAGAAGGCAGACTCCAGGTGGAACTTGCTCAGTATAAATATTTACTGCCCCGATTGTCCGGTATGGGCAAGAGCCTTTCCCGCCAGGGCGGCGGTATTGGCACCCGTGGCCCCGGCGAAACAAAACTGGAAACCGACCGGCGGCATATCCGGGAACGGATCGCCCGTTTGCAGTCAGAACTGGAACAGGTGCGGCAGGTCCGGGGGGTCCAGCGCCAGCGCAGAATGAAAAATTCTGTGCTGGTGGTCGCCATTGTGGGCTATACCAACGCCGGCAAATCCCCCCTCTTAAACCGGCTGACCGACGCAGGAATACCTGCCAATAACCGGCTGTTTGACACATTGGACACCACCTCCCGGCAACTGACGGTGTCGGATAATCTGGATGTGGTGCTTTCGGATACAGTAGGCTTTATTGCAAAACTTCCCCACCATCTGGTGGATGCTTTCCGGGCAACTTTGGAGGAACTGGAATATGCAGACCTCCTGCTCCACGTGATCGATTCTGCTGACCCCAACCGGCAGGAGCATATTGCGGTGGTTGAAAGCCTGATCCGCAAACTGGCAAAGCCGGGCACAAGCGTTCTGCAGTGCTATAATAAAGCAGATCTGGTAAGCCCGGAAGAGATCCCCATTGGGGAGGATGTGGTGAAGATCTCTGCCGCCACCGGAGAAGGTATGGATCGGCTGCTGAAGGCAATTGAAAATGCCCTTGGTCACAGCCGTCACCATATTGCGGTCACCCTGCCCTACAGTATGGGCGGTATGGTGGATACCCTCCATTCTGGCGCCCAGGTGCTCAGTGTGGATTATACGGCAGAGGGTATCGTGGTAGATACCATCGTCGATCCCATTTTATATGGAAAACTCAGGGAGTATATTACAAATGAGTTTAGATGAATATTTAGTGCCAACCGCCTTCGGTGAGGACGAATTTACTGAAAAACGGTCCCGTTTTATCGGCAGAGTCTGGCCTGTGGAAACAGAGGAAGAGGCACTGGCAAAAATTCAGGAAATGAAAAAGCAGCACTATGATGCCACCCACAATTGCTGGGCGTATATCATCAAGGACGGACCGATGCGCTTTTCCGACGACGGTGAGCCGGGGGGCACAGCAGGAAACCCGATGATGCAGGTGCTCCAGCGGGAAGAAATTTACAATGTGGTCTGCGTGGTGACCCGGTATTTCGGCGGTGTCCTTTTGGGGGCAGGCGGCTTGGTCCGTGCCTACACAAAGGGTGCAAAGATCGCTGTAGATGCGGCAGGAAAATCAATGAAGCGGGTATGGTCAGTGCTGTATGTGCCCTGTCCTTATACCTTTTACGAACGGGTGAAACTGGAAGTTGCAGCGTTTGATGGCATTATCCGGGATACCCAATTCGGCGCAGAAGTGGAACTGGAGATCCTGATTTCTCAGGAAAAAACTCAGGCGTTTTTTGACCGTTTGACGGATATGACCTCCGGCACTGTGGAGGGGATGGAAACTGGAAAGGAGTACCGAGCTTTTCCGGTACATAAGGGGGAATGAATATGACCTTACGGGAAGAACTGGAACAGCAGGAGCACCTGAAACTCAATAAAAAAGCGGCTTTTTCCAATGAAAGCCGGGGCCGTTTGCGCCCGCTGGAGGAAGAGGAAGCGGATGTGCGTACCTGCTATCAGCGGGATACAGACCGTATTGTCCATTGCAAGGCATTTCGCCGACTGATGCATAAAACCCAGGTATTTCTCCGCCCGGAAGGGGACCATTACCGCACCCGTATGACCCACACCATTGAGGTGTCCCGCATTGCCAGAACCATCGCAAGAGCCTTAAATCTCAATGAGGATCTGACCGAGGCGACGGCTATGGGTCACGATCTGGGACATACCCCCTTTGGACACGCAGGAGAAAGCGCACTAAGTGAAGTGATGGGTCAACCTTTCCGCCATAATGAGCAGAGCTTGCGGGTGGTGGATGTTCTGGAAAACGGCGGTGCAGGTCTGAACCTGACCTATGAAGTGCGGATGGGCATTTTGGGTCACACCGGTGAGTTTGTGCCGGAAACGATGGAATGTCAGATCGTCCGCTGGGCAGATCGGATCGCCTATGTCAACCACGATATTGACGATGCGATCCGGGCAGGGATTTTGCAGGATGCAGATATTCCCAGGGACATTGCAAAAATATTGGGAAAGACCCACTCTCAGCGAATCGATACACTGGTCTGCGATGCGGTCAATACCTCCAGAGAAGCGGGGGCAATCACCCTTTCCCCCCAGGTGGAAAAAGCACTGGCAGATCTGCGCAGTTTTATGTTTGAACGGGTCTATCGCAACCCGGTCGCCAAGGGGGAAGAAACCAAGGCGAAGGATATGCTCAAGCGGTTGTATGCGTATTACTATGCCCACCCGGAAGCCATCCCGGCAGACTTCCAGCCCCAACTTTCCTTTGACGGAATGGAGCGCACCGTCTGCGATTACATTGCGGGTATGACCGATCATTACGCAGTAGATAAATATGCCGAACTTTTTGTCCCGATGGGCTGGAATGTTCGGGGGTAATGTGATATAATAAATTATTCTGTTTTGAAAGGAGGCGGAACCCGTGGCTTTTCCTGCGTCGTTTATTGATGAACTGCTTGCCCGAAATCCCATCGAGGATGTGGTGGGTCAATATGTGAGCCTGAAGCGATCCGGCTCCAATCTATTTGGTCTGTGCCCTTTCCACGGGGAAAAGACCGCGTCCTTTTCCGTAGCACCGGATAAGGGAATTTACTATTGCTTTGGCTGCCATAAGGGTGGCGGAAGCATCAACTTTATGATGGAAATTGAAGGACTTTCTTATCCGGACGCAGTCCGTTCCCTTGCCAAGCGCGCCGGTATGGAAGTGCCGGAGGACGAGCAGTACCAGAGCCGCTACCGCAAACAGGAACGGCTGTGGGCACTGATGAAGGAAGCCGGCAGGTTCTTTTACGAACAACTCTATGCCCCCACGGGCGCACAGTGCCTTGCTTATGTGCAAAAACGGGGTCTGACCAAAGCCACAGTTACCCGGTTCGGTATCGGCTTTGCTCCCGATTCCTGGAATGCCTTGGTAGATGCTATGCACAAGAAAGGCTATACAGATCAGGAACTAAAGGACGCAGATCTGGTGGGTGAGAAAAACGGCAGAATTTATGACCGTTTCCGTAACCGTCTGATGTTCCCCATTTTTGATGTGCGGGGCAATGTGATCGGCTTTGGCGGACGGGTTCTGGACGACTCCAAGCCTAAGTACCTCAATTCCAATGAAACCCTGATTTTCAACAAGAGAAAAAATCTCTTTGGAATGAATTTTGCAAAAAACACCAAGCAGCCGAGTATCATTCTGGTGGAAGGCAACATCGATGTGGTGACGCTCCATCAATTCGGCTTTGACAATGCGGTGGCATCTTTGGGCACATCCCTGACAGAAGAACAGGTGACCCTCCTGAGCCGGTATACGGAGCAGGTGGTGCTGACCTATGATACGGTTGAAGCCGGACAGCGGGCAGCCCAGCGGGCGATCCCAATGCTGGAAAAGGCAGGTCTGAAAGTGAAAGTCCTGCAAATGAAGGACGCAAAAGACCCGGATGAATTTCTCCATAAGTTCGGTGCAGACCGGTTTAAGTTACTGTTGGAGGACTCCTCCGACCGGGTGGAGTATCAGTTAAATGCCATCCGCCAGAAATACGATTTGAAGGTGGATGCAGAAAAAGTAGCCTTTGTTCAGGAAGCGGCAGACCTGATTTGTACACTGGACAGTTCCGTCAAACGGGAAGTTTATGGCGCCCGGGTGGCAGAAGCCGCCCATATCAGTATGGATGCAATGAAACTGGAAGTGAACAAGGCATTCAAGCGGCGCACGGCTATGGAAAAGAAGAAGCAGGAGAAGATCGACCTGGCGCCGGTTCGCGCGTTGCAGCCTAAAGAGCGATCCATTCGTTATGACAATATGAGATCTGCAATTGCAGAAGAGGGGATCATTGCCCAGATCTTGCGGGAACCTGCCCTTTTGGAGCAGGCAGGAAAACTCACGCAAGCCGATTTTTCTGTGGCATTGTTTGGGAAAGTGTTTTCCCAGTTCTGCTCTCGGCAAGGAAAGGGGCTGGAGATCAGTGTGGGCGTTTTGGAGGACCTGACGCCGGAGGAGATCTCCCATATTACCGGTGTGGTCCAGCGCCATCAAGGCCCTGTGAATCAGGATGCCTTTACAGACTGTGTCAACAGAGTTTTGTCTGAAAGACAAAGCGCCCAGGTCAGCACGGACGATGACTTGCTGGCACTGCGGGAAAAACTCAAGGCGAAAAAAGGAACCAATCTATGATTTTGGAAAAAGAACTGGATGCGCCTGTGAGCGCCGGAGAGGATATGACCCAGTATCTTCGGGATATTCGCCAGTTTCCCCTTTTGAGTCCGCAAGAGGAAAAGGAACTGGCAGTGCTCTGTGCAGCAGGAGATGAGGATGCTATTCGCCGGATGGTCAATTCCAACCTGCGATTGGTGGTGTCGGTGGCAAGGGGCTATATGGGCCGGGGTGCACCGCTGCTGGATATGATCCAGGAGGGAAGTATCGGCCTTGTGACCGCTGCAAGAAAATTCGATCCTGCAATGGAATGCCGGTTTTCTACATACGCCACCAAATGGATCCGTCAGGGTGTCAGCCGCTGTGTAATGGAGCACGCAGGACTGATCCGTGTGCCTCGCCATACGGCAGACAAAATCAAAAAACTGTTGCAGGCACAGCGGCAAATGAAACAGTCCGGTGAGCCTGTGCAGTGGGAAAAACTGGCGAAAATCAGCGGTATTCCTGCAAAAAAAGCAGAACAGTTATTAAGCCTTTTGCCGGAAGTCTGGTCGCTGGATGCCCCTGCGGGGGAGGAAGACAGCGCCCTGCAATTCCTTTTGGAGGATGCCCACGCACCGCAGCCCCAGGAGGAAATGATCCGTCAGGAAATGAAGCGGATTTTGGAAGAAATGATGCAACTTCTGACACCACGGCAGCAGCAGGTACTGCGCCTGCGCTACGGAATGGATGGGGGCGAATGCTGCAGTCTGGAAAAAATCGGAGATATTCTGGGAATATCCAAGGAACGGGCCCGGCAGTTGGAACACAGCGCTGTGGACAAGCTGAAAAAACTCGGCGCGGACTTTGGACTTCTGGATTTTTTGGAATAAATAAGATACAAGGAGTTTTACTTATGGGAAAAACATATTCTATCGCCATTGACGGCCCTGCAGGCGCAGGTAAAAGCACCATCGCAAAGGCACTTGCCAAGGAACTGGGTTTTTGCTATGTGGACACAGGCGCAATCTACCGTACCGTTGCGTATTTTCTGGATCTTCTGGGTGTGAGCCCCAAGGATGCAGACGGTGTGGAGCGGTATCTGGATGAACTGACAATCGGTATCGAATACGATGAAGAAGGCAAGCAGCATATGATTATGAACGGGATGGATGTGTCCGGAGAGATTCGTACACAGGACATTTCCCAGAAGGCATCCCTGGTTTCTGCTTACCCCGTTGTGCGGGAAATGCTGCTGGATATGCAGCGGGATGTGGCAAGAAAGAACAATGTGATTATGGATGGCCGGGATATCGGCACTGTGGTGCTTCCCAAGGCAGATGTGAAGATCTTCCTGACGGCATCTGTAGAAGTGCGCGCAAAGCGCCGCTATGATGAACTGGTCGAAAAAGGCCAGAAGGCAGAACTTGCCCAGATTCAGAAGGAGATCGAACAGCGGGATTATCAGGATACCCACCGTCCCATTGCACCGCTGAAGATGGCAAAAGACTCTGTAAAACTGGATACTTCCGATCTGGACATTGCAGGCGTGATGGCGCAAATGAAGAAAATTATCGGGGAGAAGATCTCTCTATGAGTGTCCGGGTGGCAAAAAGCGCCGGGTTTTGTTTCGGTGTAAACCGGGCAGTGGAACTGGTGGAACAGGCGGCAAAAAACGGCGACCGGGTTTGCACACTGGGACCGATCATCCATAACCGTCACGCAGTGGCACACTTTGAAAAAATGGGCGTTCGGGTCATTGAAAAACCGGAACAGGCAAATCCCGGCGATACGGTGATCATCCGATCCCACGGGGTGACCCGGGCAGTGTATGAGCAACTGGAAAGTCGGGGCGTGCAGATCGTGGACGCCACCTGCCCCTTTGTCAAGCGGATCCACGGGATCGTCAGCCGGGCAGAGGAGGAGGGGAGACTTCCCATTATCATTGGCACGAGGTCTCATCCGGAAGTGGAAGGAATTGCCGGATGGTGCAGAAAATGTGAGATTTTTGAATCTGCACAGGAACTGCAAGACTGGATAAAAATGGATAAAAACCGGGCAAATTTGCCAATTTGCATAGTTTGTCAAACCACTTCTACGGAAACCTTGTGGAATTCGTGCGCCGAAATTGCAAAAAAAGAGTTTACTAACGGAAAAATTTTTGATACAATATGTAAAGCTACTGAATCTCGACAGCGTGAAGCGGCACAATTGGCAAGCCAGTGTCAGGCTATGGTGGTTGTGGGAGATACCCACAGTTCCAATACCGGAAGGTTGGCAAGTATTTGCCGGGAACATTGCCCAAAGGTCGTACTGGTGGATAACGCCAGCGAACTTGAGCCGGATTTTTTTCGCAATGTATTTGAGGTCGGAGTCACTGCCGGTGCATCTACCCCGGCGTGGATTATAAAGGAGGTCAATAAGACTATGAGCGAAATTACGAATGTTGAGGCTGTCCAGGAGGAGAACTTTGCGGAACTTCTCGAGCAGTCCATCAAGACTTTAAATACAGGAGATAAGGTTACTGGAATTGTTACCGGCATCGGTGCTACTGAAGTCCAGATCGACTTGGGCACCAAGCACGCCGGCTATATTCCCTACGATGAAGTCAGTGCGGATCCCAGTGTGAAGCCTGAAGAGATCCTGTCCGTTGGCGACGAGATCGAAGTGTTCGTTGTCCGGGTAAACGATCAGGAAGGCACCTGCCAACTGTCCAAGAAGAAACTGGACGGTATGAAGGTATGGGACGATATGGCAGTCTGGTGCGAAGAGAAGACTACCGTTGAAGGCGTTATTTCCGAAGAAAACAAGGGCGGTCTGGTTGCCAACATTAAGGGCATCCGCGTCTTTATTCCCGCTTCCCAGTCCGGCATTGCCAAGGGCGGTGATTTGACCGGTATGGTCGGTCAGACCGTACAACTGAAGATTACTGAGGTCAACCGTGCACGCCGTCGTGTGATCGGTTCCATCCGTGCTGTTTCCGCTGAGGGCCGCAAGGCTGCTCAGGAGAAACTGTGGAGCGAGATCGAAGTGGGTGCAAAGTACCGCGGTACGGTTAAGTCCCTGACTTCCTACGGTGCATTCGTGGATATCGGTGGTGTGGACGGTATGGTTCACGTTTCCGAACTGAGCTGGAACCGTATTAAGACTCCCGCTGATGTTGTCAGCGTAGGCGACGAGATCGATGTTTATGTGATCTCCTATGATCCTGAGAAGCGCAAGATTTCTCTGGGCTACAAGACTGCAGAAATGAATCCCTGGAATCAGTTTATGACAAATTACAACATCGGCGATGTTGTGAATGCTAAGATCGTGAAACTGATGGCCTTCGGTGCATTTGCTCAGATCATTCCCGGTGTTGACGGTCTGATCCACATTTCCCAGATCGCTAACGAGCGCATCGGCAAGCCTGAGGATGTCCTGGCTGAGGGTCAGGAAGTTCAGGTGAAGATCACCGATGTGGACGCTGAGAATAAGCGCATCTCCCTGTCCATCCGCGCTCTGCTGGAGGTGGCTCCTGTAGAAGCAGAGGTCGTGGAAGAGGCTGAGGCTGAAGAAGCACCCGTTGCAGAAGCAGTAGAGGCTGAGTAATTTTATAAATACATACCGGAGCCGTATGGTCGGCTCCGGTATTTTTTCATGGAGGAAATATTATGATTAAGCATATCGTGATTTACACCCTGAAAGAGGGCGTGAACAAGCCCGAAGCAGTAGATTTGATCCGATCTGTATTGGAGCCGCTGGTGGGTAAGATCCCCGGCCTGCAGAAAATGGAAGTAAGACCCTGCTATCAGGGAGGTATGGACTATTGCCTGTACTCTGAATTTGATTGCAAGGAGTCTCTTGCAAACTACGCAGAGCATCCTGCCCATCTGGAAGCAAAGTCCCATTTCTGGGAAATGCTCGATAGCAGAGTGTGTGCAGATTACGAGGTGTAAAAAATGAAAGCGGTAGTTACGGTTGTGGGTAAGGATCAGGTTGGCATCATTGCCGCCGTATGCACCCACCTTGCAAAATTGCAGATCAATGTTTTGGATATCAGCCAGACCGTTATGGAAGGTTACTTTACAATGATGATGGTGGTGGATGTTTCCACCAGCACCCTTCCTGTGGCAGAACTGGCAAAGCGGATGGAAGAAGCCGGTAAGGAAATGAACCTTTCCATCCGTCTGCAAAGAGAAGATATTTTCGATGCAATGCACCGGGTGTGAGGGATGGCTATGCTGAATTTGAAGGATGTTTTGTATACCCAGGATATGATTGACAAGCGGCATCTGGACATCCGTACAATCACAATGGGTATTTCGCTTCTGGATTGCACGAACGAGAATGTGGATGTTTGTGCCCGGAAGATCTATGATAAAATTACCCGCCGGGCAGAAAACCTTGTGAAGGTGGGTCAGGAGATCGAGTGGGAATTTGGCATTCCCATCGTTAATAAGCGGATTTCTGTCACACCCATCGCCATTGTGGGAAATGCTTGTCAGACAGACTCTTATGTACCGATTGCCATTGCAATGGATAAGGCGGCAAAGGAATGCGGTGTGAACTTTATCGGCGGCTTTTCTGCGCTGGTGCAAAAAGGTTGCACAAAAGGCGACTGGATTTTAATGGACTCCATTCCGGAAGCACTGAAGGCTACGGAACGGGTTTGCGCCAGCGTGAATGTGGGTTCTACCAAAGCCGGCATCAATATGGATGCAGTGGCAAAAATGGGAAGAATCATTAAGCAAACTGCCCTTTTGACCGCAGACGATGATGGATTGGGCTGTGCAAAATTGGTGGTCTTCGCCAATGCAGTGGAGGATAACCCCTTTATGGCAGGTGCATTCCACGGCGTGGGTGAGCCGGAATGTGTCCTCAATGTGGGTGTTTCCGGACCGGGCGTTGTGTACCACGCCTTGCAGGGCGTTAAGGGCGCGCCCTTTGATGTGGTGGCTGAGACGATTAAAAAGACTGCCTTCCGGATTACCCGTATGGGTCAGATCGTAGGCGTGGAGGCATCCAAGCGGCTGGATGTACCCTTTGGCATCGTGGATCTGAGTTTGGCACCTACTCCCGCAGTGGGAGATAGTGTTGCCCGGATTTTGGAAGAAATGGGACTGGAAGTGTGCGGCACCCACGGCACCACCGCAGCACTGGCTCTGCTGAATGACGCAGTGAAAAAAGGCGGCGTAATGGCAAGTAACCACGTAGGCGGCTTGTCCGGTGCATTTATCCCTGTCTCTGAGGACGAGGGTATGATCGCTGCTGCCGAGGCTGGTGTTTTGCAACTGGATAAACTGGAAGCAATGACCTGCGTCTGCTCTGTGGGCCTGGATATGATCGCAGTGCCGGGAGATACTTCTGCTGAAACCATTTCTGCGATCATTGCAGACGAAGCGGCCATCGGTATGGTAAATACCAAAACCACCGCAGTGCGCATCATTCCCGCACCGGGAAAGACTGTTGGCGACCGGGTGGAAATGGGCGGACTTCTGGGTAGCGCACCAGTAATGCCGGTACACAGTCAGTCCAGTTGTGACTTTATTGCCCGTGGCGGCAGAATTCCTGCACCCCTGCAAAGTCTGAAAAACTGATATAGGACGCGTTGCAAAATTTTGCAACGCGTTCTTGCGCGTTATAAAGCAGTCAAATTTCTGTTTATCGAATAGATTCGTAGGGGACGCCGCCCTCGGCGTCCCATCAGGAAATCCGACCTCGATGGGCGGATTTCCTTCCACTTGCCAATATTTCTGTATTTTTGGGGCATCGAACCCCAAAAATACAGAT
>JAZNDD010000184.1:0-14845 GCA_045587865.1 Faecousia sp. | reverse complement strand
CAAGTGGCGAGGCGGTACAACAGACCGATAAACAGAAATTTGACGGTTTTGACAGGAATGTATACTCTCAATAAAATTTCAGGTTTCTTTACAGCCCCATTTGCCCGATAAACTGAAATTTGTTTCCTGTTATACATATTTTTCTGCGCTTTGGAAAAGATACCCTCAAAAGGCGGTGGTTATATGGAGCGATTTACCTGCAAGACCCAAATTATCTCCGGTGCAGGTGCCATACAGGAACTAAAAAATATGGGTATCAAAAGCGTTCTTTTGGTATCTGATCCTTTTTTCGCAGAAAAGGGAACGGCCGGACATTTGGCATCATTGACCGGTGCAGGAAAAGTACAGATATTTTCTAAGATTTCTCCCGACCCAACAGTAGAACTGGCGGCAGAGGGGACGGCCCTTGTAAAGCAGTTGCAGCCGGATACGGTTGTGGCACTGGGGGGCGGCAGTGCAATGGACTGCGCCAAAGCAATGGTGTATTTTTCCGGACAGAAGATCCGGCTGGTAGCGATCCCCACCACTTCCGGATCCGGGTCGGAGGTGACGGATTTTGCCGTCCTGACCCATAGCGGCGTGAAACATCCTTTGGTGGACAGCCGGATACAGCCGGATGTGGCAATTTTGGACAGCGATCTTCTGGATAGTCTGCCCCCTTCTTTGGTAGCAGATGCTGGCTTTGATGTGCTGGCACACGCCCTGGAAGCCTTTGTTGCCACTGGGGCAGGGTCGATCACCGATGCGCTGGCAAAGGATGCATTTTCCGCAGTTTACAGTGCTTTGCCTGCGTCCTTCGGAGGAAGCATTGCTGTGCGATTGAAGATCCACACTGCAGCCACGATGGCAGGCCTTGCCTTCAATCAGGCGGGTCTTGGCTTAAGTCACGCAATGGCCCACGCAATGGGCGGAATTTTTCACTTGCCCCACGGACGGCTCAATGCCATCTTGCTTCCGGCAGTGATCGAATGCAATGCCCACAGTGCAGGCGCAAAGTATGCCCTCCTTGCCCGCTGTGCCGGTTTGGGGGGCAGTGCAGATACCATTGCAGTGCGGAATTTGAAACACGCCCTGATCCGTCTGCGCCGGGAACTGAAAATGCCCCAGTCCTTGCAGGAAGCGGGCGTGGATCCCCGGCAGGTGCGCTACCATTGCACGGATATTGTAAAAGCAGTACTGGCAGACCCTTGCTGCCAGACAAATCCCATCCGGGTGGAGGACTTTATGGTTCGCCGGGTGCTGGAAAAAGTGACCTGAAAAGAAGAGGTAATGTATGAAACTGAAAACGACCCTGTTGGGAAAAACCTATTTATTTAAGGATATTAAAGAAGTGCTGGCAAAGGCCAATGAGGAAAAAACCGGCGATAAACTGGCAGGTATCGCGGCAGAAACTGCACAGGAACGGGTGGCGGCGAAGGTGGTTTTGTCTGCCTTGACTTTGGCAGACCTCCGGGAAAATCCCGTTGTACCCTATGAAACCGATGAGGTCACCCGGATCATTCAGGATGATGTGAACGAGAAAACCTATGAAAAGATCCGCAACTGGACCGTGGCCCAACTTCGGGAATGGATCTTGTCAGAAAACACCACCGGTGCCGATATTCGGAAAATCAGCCGGGGCTTAACTTCTGAAATGGTGGCGGCAGTTGCCAAACTGATGAGCAATCTGGACCTGATTTATGCAGGAAATAAAATCACAGTCACCGCCCACTGCAACACCACCATCGGACTGCCCGGAACCCTTTCCTGCCGTCTGCAGCCCAACCACACCACGGACGATCCGGACGGCATTATGGCATCGGCACTGGAGGGGCTGAGTTTCGGCGCGGGGGATGCGGTGATCGGCGTCAATCCTGCAACGGACAGCCCGGAACAGGTGGGAAAGGTACTGCGGCGACTGCAGGAAATTAAGGAACACTGGCACATTCCTACCCAGATCTGCGTCCTTGCCCATGTGACCGCACAGATGAAGGCGGTGAGAAAGGGCGCTCCCTGTGATCTGATCTTCCAATCCATCGCAGGCAGTCAAAAGGGCAACGAAGCCTTTGGCTTTACGGCAGATACCTTGCAGGAAGCAAAGGATCTGCTTTTATCGGAGGGTACGGCGGAAGGCCCCAATGTGATGTATTTTGAGACAGGTCAGGGTTCGGAACTGTCCTCCAATGCCCATTTTGGAGCAGATCAGGTGACAATGGAGGCCCGGTGCTACGGCTTTGCCAAGCGGTATTCTCCCTTCCTGGTAAATACCGTAGTCGGTTTTATCGGACCGGAGTATTTGTACGATGCCCGGCAGGTGACCCGGGCAGGTCTTGAGGATCACTTTATGGGAAAACTCACCGGCGTTTCGATGGGTTGCGACTGCTGTTATACCAACCATATGAAAGCGGACCAGAACGACAATGAAAATCTGGCAGCGCTTTTGACTTTGGCAGGCTGTAACTACTTTATGGGCATCCCCCACGGGGACGACATTATGCTCAATTACCAGACCACCGGTTTCCGGGAAACCGCTGCACTACGGGAACTGACCGGAAAAACGGCGATCCCGGAATTCCAGCACTGGCTGGAAAAAATGGGATTTGTGGAAAACGGACATCTTACAAAAAAAGCCGGCGACGGCTCAAGTTTGCTATTCTAAGCAAATTTCTGTTTGACGAACAGCTATCGAAAACGCACGTCATTGCGAGCCAGTTCGCTCGCCTGGCGTGGCAATCCGTTCTCCTAATGAAAAAGTTATTGTTGTTGCAACATTTTAAAGGATGCGGTTTGCCGCGTCGCATCTTGTCCCCCTCCCTGAGGGGGATGTCACCGAAGGTGACAGGGGGAGTGTCCTATCTTAAGAACTACACTCCCTCCACCGCTAACGCGGTCCCCCTCCCTCAAAGAGGGAGGCAAGGCGCTCCTCGCAAAGACGTGGAAGTACGATAGCCTTTTGCGTAGAGCGGGGGCTCTACTATATCTTAAGACAAGGGGAATCCTATGAATAAACAAGAACTTTCCGCAATGGTGGCGGAAATTTTAAAGACTATGGGCAAAGAGCCCGCGGTGAAGGGCAGTGAGTATTATCCCCGGGATCCTGGCCCGCAACCGGTGGATACCCACTATCAGGATGGGGATTTTGTGGAGGATGTTTCTTTGCTGGATCTGCGAAAACTGTATCTGGTGGATGAGCCTGCCCATGGGGATGCGTTCCGGAAACTGAAACTTTGCACCCCCGCCCGGCTGGGTTCCGGCAAGGCAGGTCCCCGGTATAAGACCCTGACAATGCTCCGCTTCCGGGCAGATCACGCGGCGGCGCAGGATGCGGTTTTCTCTCAGGTGCCGGAGGATTTTGCCCAGAAAAATGACCTGATTCCCTTGCAGACCTGCTGTGGCGATAAGGATGAATATTTGACCCGCCCGGACAAAGGACGGATCTTCGACGAAGAAAATCAGAAAAAACTCCGGGCCGCCATTTCCCAAAATCCAAAGGTTTTGCTGGTGGTGGGCGATGGGCTGTCCTCAGCGGCCATTTTAGAAAATGCAATGCCCTGTGTGGCATCTATCCGAGAAAACCTGAAAAGCCGGGGCATTTCCCCAGATAAGGGGATTTTCGTGCGCTATTGCCGGGTGGGCGCGGGGGATGCCATTGGAGATGTGACCGGATGTGAGGTGGTGTGCGTGCTGGTGGGCGAGCGCCCCGGTCTGGTGACGGACAAGAGTATGTCCTGCTATATCACCTATATGCCCCGGATCGGATCGTTGGAATCCAGCCGGACGGTGGTTTCCAATATCCACGCCCAGGGAACCCCTGCGGCAGAGGCAGGTGCACAGATCGCAAAACTGGTGGAGCTGATTTTACACCATAAAGTTTCCGGTGTGGGACTGCATTTGGAGACCCAGTTATGATCCCGGTGAAGGTTCTGTCTGTGCAGTATCTGACCAGTGCATCCCCAGCATTGAGAAAAAAACTGGGAGTACCGGAGGGATATCCCTGTCTGGGACTATTAACCACCGATTCAGACGATGCCACCTATATTGCCCTGGATGAGGCCACAAAAAAAGCCGATGTGGTGGTGTGTTACAGCCGCAGTTTTTATGGGGGGGCAGCCAACGCCACTACCCCCAATGCCGGGGAAGTGATCGGCATTCTGGCAGGGCGCACCCCCGGGGCTGTGCAAAGCGGTATGAATGGAGCATTGCAGGCGCTGGAGCAGATCGGGTTTGCGGAAACGGGCAACGTGCCCTATCTTGCCCACACCGTCAGCCGTACCGGGAGTTTCCTGGCAAAAGAGGCCGGGGTGAAAGAGGGGACAGCACTGGCCTATTTGATTGCCCCACCGCTGGAAAGTATGGTTGGATTGGATGGTGCATTAAAAGCGGCAGATGTAAAGTTATGTAAACTATATGCACCCCCTACGGAAACCAATTTCGGGGGCGGATTGCTCAGCGGTACCCAGTCTGCCTGCGAAGCAGCCTGCGCCGCCTTTGCAAGAGCGGTGGCGCAGGTAGCAACAAAACCGAAAGAACAATAAAGCAGTTACACCTTGAAAAAACGAATGGATAATGGACAATTAAGGTATTTCCTCCAGAAATGATTTCAAATAATTCCTCCAACGGGGACACAATAATTGTCAATTATCAATTTGCAATTGTCAATTGATAAGGAGTGATCATTTGGAACTGGATAAAGACCTGCAGGCACGGCAGGAGGCGCGGCTTTTGGCAAGACAGGCAAAAACCGCCCAGAAACAACTGGTTCGGATGAGCCAGAGCCAGTTGGACCGGATCGTCCAGGCGATCTGCGATGCCTTCAGTAAGGCATCGGTGGAACTGGCGGATATGGCAGTCCGGGAGACGGGTTTTGGCAACGTGGAAGACAAAACCGTGAAAAATGAATTTGCCTCCCGGACTGTGTGGAACGCCATCCGGGATATGAAAACCGTAGGCGTATTAAAAGAGAACCCGGCGGAAAAACTATGGGAGGTAGGTGTGCCGGTGGGCGTCATTGCCGCCATCGTGCCCAGCACCAATCCCACTTCCACCATTTGCTATAAGGCGATGATCGCCCTGAAAGCAGGCAACGCCATCGTCTTTTCTCCCCATCCAAAGGCACTTTTGTGTACCTTGCGGGCAGTACAGATCGTAGCCCAGGCGGCAGTGGGCGCCGGCGCGCCTCCGGGATGTATCAGTTGTTTAGGGGCAGGGAGTATGGCAGGTTGCCAGGAACTGATGGGGGCAAAGGAAGTTAATCTGATTTTGGCAACCGGCGGTCCGGCAATGGTGAAATCTGCCTATTCTTCCGGAAAACCGGCAATCGGCGTAGGCGCAGGCAACGGCCCGGCCTATATCCATCGGACCGCCAATGTGCACAAAGCACTGGCAGATATTTTGCGCTCCAAAACCTTTGACAACGGAACGGTTTGTGCCTCGGAGCAAAGTATTATTGTGGAAAAGCCTATGGAGCAGACAGTGCGCCGGACGGCGGAAGAAATGGGCTATTATTTTATGGATAGCCGGCAGGCAGAACAACTGGCAAAGCTGCTGTTTCGCCCTTCCGGTGCACTGAATCCGGACATTGTTGGCAAAAAAGCCATATTTCTCGCCCAAAAGGCGGGCTTTTCCGTGCCCCAAAACACCCGGATCTTAGTGGCTTACGAAGAAGAGGCTGGGCCGACTCGCCCCTATTCAATGGAAAAACTGTGTCCGGTGCTGGCGTTTTATGTGATGGACAGCGAAGATGCAGTGCTTAAAAAAGTGCAGGAAGTTCTCAGCCACGAGGGGGCAGGACACACCTTTTCAATGCATTGTGAGGATGCGGATACGGTTCGGAAATTCGCTTTGGAAATTCCGGTTTCCCGGTTTCTGGTAAACACCCCCTCTGCATTGGGGGGGATCGGTGCAGAAACGGGACTGTTCCCGGCACTGACGTTAGGCTGTGGAGCAGTGGGCGGAAGCAGTTCTTCGGATAATATTTCCCCGATGGATCTGATAGATATCCGCCGGGTCGCTTGGGGAAAGATGCAGGAAAATTCGCAGTATGACGGGAACCTTGTGGATATACTGACCCAGAAAATCCTGGAAAGACTGGGATAATTATGTAGGGCGGGGCTTGCTCCCGCCGTTACCGAACTGAACAAATTACTGCGGCGGGAGCAACCCCCCGCCCTACAAAAGGACAAACGAAAGGAAGTACAAAAATGGACACAAATTCTTTAGGTATGATCGAAACAAAGGGACTGATCGGAGCAATTGAGGCAGCCGATGCAATGGTAAAATCTGCCAATGTGCAGTTGGTAGGCAAGGAGCAGGTAGGCGGCGGTCTGGTAACTGTGATGGTTCGGGGGGATGTGGGCGCTGTGAAGGCGGCAACGGATGCAGGCGCAGCCGCCGCAGAAAAAGTGGGAGAACTGATCTCTGTCCACGTGATCGCACGCCCCCATACAGAGGTGGATGCCATTTTGCCCCACGGGAGACTGAATCACCAGTCCGGTGGCAATGCAAAATAACACTGAGGAGTGATTTTGTGGATTTTGATGGATTGGCGGAGGCGGTGGCAAAGCGGATCTTTATCCCCATTGAGGCATCCGGCCGTCACGTGCACCTGACAAAAGAGCAGGCGATCACCCTGTTTGGGCATACCCTGACGCCCAAGCGCCCCCTTTCCCAGCCGGGACAGTTTCTTTCCAACGAACGGGTGACGGTGATTGGGCCAAAGGGAGAATTTGCCAATGTGGCGGTTTTGGGACCGGAGCGCCCTGAGGGTCAGGTGGAGGTGTCCCTGACCGATTGCCGACAATTGGGCGTGACCCCTCCGGTGCGACTTTCCGGGCATCTGATCAAAACCCCCGGCATCCGGCTCGATGGTCCAAAGGGCAGTATTACGTTGGAACGGGGCGTGATCGTTGCCCAGCGGCACATTCATATGCATCCGGAAGATGCGGCGCGAATGGGTGTGGAAGATAAGCAGATGGTGCGGGTGCAGACCTTTACCGATCGCCCGGTGACGTTTCATTCTGTAATGGTTCGGGTGCATCCCCAGTTTGTAACCAGTATGCACGTAGATTACGATGAAGCCAATGCCATCGGCTTTCACGAGGGCGACCTGGGGAGGATCCTCCAATGAGCCGGGCACTGCTGATCGGTGCAGAGCCCGGATGCCCTCTGGGCTACACCTATGTGACAGAAGAACCCTACGATGGGGTGGTCATCGGTTCGCTGACCCTGGGGCAGGCACTGCATCTTTCCGATGAACGGGTGTTGCAGGCCCTTGCCCAGGGAAAGCCTGTGGTTTTGTATACTCCGGGACTTCCGGAAGCACCAAAGAACCGGGCACTGGGGGCATCTTTGGCATCGGGACGACGGGAGATGAAAAGTTGGGGGATCCGCTTTACGGACGGCGGGCAGAAAAAACTAATCACTGCTCAGGAGGCAAGGGCAATGCGGGCATCCGGGCGCACTGCCAGTCCGGGTGCGGTGCTGACACCTTTGGCAAAGGATATCTTAGGAAGTGATACACTATGAAAATTGGAAAAGTTGTAGGCTCAGTCTGGTCCAGCCGAAAGGCATCCTGTCTAATGGGGCAGACCTTTTTGGTGGTGGACACCCCGGAGGGGGAAGTGGTGGCGGCAGATCAGGTGGGCGCAGGCACCGGAGACCGGGTGCTTCTGGTCACCGGAACCGTTGCCTCCCGGTTTTGTATGGAAGCCCCGGTGGATGCGGCAGTGGTAGCAATCCTGGACAACAACGGACAAAAATGAATGGATAATGGACAATTGACAATGGACAATTAATAAATTGAAATAAGTCCACGAAGGGGACACAATAATTGTCAATTATCAATTTTCAATTGTCAATTCGTTATAAAACCGACTATCCTAATGTCCAGAATGTGAAAGGAAAGAGGGGTATTGTGTCGGCAGAGAGATTTCTAATTACGCTAATGGCGCTGTTTGCGGTGATCGGCGCCATTGACCGGATCTTCGGCAACCGTTTGGGTCTGGGCGAGGAATTTGAAAAGGGCATTCTGGCAATGGGTTCTCTGGCAATGGCAATGGTGGGAATTATATGCCTTGCACCGGTGCTGGCAAATCTTTTGCGACCGGTGGTGGTGCCGGTGTATCGGTTCCTGGGAGCAGACCCGGCAATGTTTGCCGGTACGATCTTAGCCTGCGATATGGGCGGCGGCGCACTGGCACAGGAACTGACGGAAGATGCCCGTGCCGCCCTTTTGGGCGGGGTACTGTGCGGCAGTATGCTGGGAGCAACCGTTGTTTTTACCATCCCGGTGGCAATGGGGATTTTGCGGGAAGAGGACCGACCGGAACTGGCAAAGGGGGTCCTTTCAGGACTGGTCACCATTCCGGTGGGCATTCTGGCAGGGGGGTTGGTGGCAGGATTTCCTGTGGGGATGATCCTGAGAAACCTGATACCCATTGTGCTGATTGCTGCCCTGATTGCCTTAGGCCTTTGGAAGGCGGAGAAGGCCATGATCAAGGGATTTGGCTATTTTGGCAAGGGGGTGGTGGCGGTGATTACTGCCGGGCTTGCAGCAGCCATCGTGGAAGCCATCACCGGATTTGTGATCATTCCCGGTCTGACTCCCATCACCGAAGGCTTTCAGACGGTTGGGTCCATCGCCATTGTGCTGGCGGGAGCATTTCCTCTGGTGTATGGCATCACCCGGCTGTTAAAAAAGCCCCTGCTGAAACTGGGAAAACTTTTGAAGATCAACGATATTGCCGCCGGCGGGCTGATTGCCAGCCTTGCCAATTCCATTGCCACCTTCTCACTGGTGGAGAAAATGGACCGCCGGGGCAAAGTGGTGAACATTGCTTTTGCGGTGTCGGCGGCCTTTGTGTTTGGGGATCATCTGGGATTTACCGCAGGCTTTGCACCCCAAATGCTCCCGGCAGTGATCGTAGGCAAGCTGGCAGGGGGCATTAGTGCGGTAGCGGTTGCGCTGTTGCTAACAAAAAAGTAGGGCGGGGGTTTACTCCCGCCTCAAACAAATCTGTTTTCAACGGCGGGAGCAAGCCCCCGCCTTACAATAGACCAAACAGAAATTTTTCATTGACAAACAGACTGCCTTCGGGATATAATGCTTCTATATATTGGTAAAAGCTGTGAACAGGAGAGTATGCTGCAGAAAGCCTTCAGAGAGCCCCGGCTGGTGGAAAGGGGTAGGAACGAAACGGCAGAAGATGGCCTGGGAGCTGAAATGTCGATAGGTAGGCATTTCCGGGTGCGCCCGTGACCGCGCAAAAGAGGTGTGTGCAGGAGATTGCCACGCCGGTGTGCGCACCGGCTCGCAATGACCGGATTATTGTACACATAAATCAAGGTGGTACCGCGGTAGATTCTATCGTCCTTGCTGTATGCAAGGACGGTTTTTCTTATTTCAAGGAGGCTTTATAATGCACAAAGGAAACTATTACATCACAACACCTATTTACTACCCCTCTGCCAAACTGCACATTGGCCACACCTACTGCACGGTGGCGACCGATGCGATGGCGCGCTATAAGCGCCTGCAGGGCTATAATGTGAAATTTTTGACCGGCACCGATGAGCACGGTCAGAAGATCGAGGATAAGGCCAAGGAAGCGGGTGTTACCCCCCAGCAGTTTGTTGACAGTATCGTCACCGGTGAGGGCGGCGTTTTGGATCTGTGGAAACTGATGAACATCTCTTACGACCGGTTCATCCGCACCACCGATGACTACCACGTGGAAGCCATTCAGAAGATCTTCAAAAAGATGTATGAAAACGGCGATATCTACAAGGGTAAGTACACCGGCAAGTACTGCAAGCCCTGCGAAAGCTTCTGGACAGAAAGCCAGCTGGTGGACGGCAAGTGTCCCGACTGCGGACGGGAGGTGCAGGATGCTGAGGAGGAGGCATACTTCTTCCGGCTGAGCAAGTACGCAGACCGGATCCAGGACCTGCTGGAGAACACCGATTTCTTAGAGCCCCGTAGCCGCGTCCACGAAATGGTCAATAACTTCATTAAGCCCGGTCTGGAAGATCTGTGTGTCTCCCGCACCAGTTTCACTTGGGGTGTGCCGGTGGACTTCGATCCCGGTCACGTGGTGTATGTATGGATCGATGCCCTGTTTAACTATATGACGGCTCTGGGTTTCCAGAATGACAAGTATCAGGATCTTAACGATTTCTGGCCTGCGGATGTGCATTTTGTGGGCAAGGAGATCGTCCGTTTCCACTCTATCATCTGGCCGGCAATGCTGATGAGCCTGGATCTGCCTCTGCCCAAAAAGGTGTATGGTCACGGCTGGCTGCTGTTGGATGGCGGTAAAATGAGTAAATCCAAGGGCAATGTGGTGGACCCCTATATTCTGGCTGAGCGGTTCGGCGTGGATGCCCTGCGGTTCTTCCTACTGCGGTCCTTCCCCTTCGGCTCTGACGGCAACTTCTCCAATGAGCTGCTGATCTCCACCATCAACACAGACCTGGCAAACGATCTGGGCAATCTGGTTTCCCGGACTGTGGCTATGGCGCAGAAGTACTTTGGCGAAAAACTGCCGGAAGCACAGGAAGCTGACGAAAGTATGGATGCAGAACTGGTGGCAATGGTCTCCGGTCTTCGGGATAAGTATCAGGAGCAGATGGATGCCTATGCCTTCCAGAACGCTCTGGCAGAGGTCTTCAAGGTCATTTCCCGTGCCAACAAGTATATTGACGAGAATGCACCCTGGGTTCTGGCAAAGGACGAAGCGAAGCACCCCCGCCTGGCAAAGGTGCTGTATAACCTTTTGGAAACTGTGCGTATTTGCGCAGGTCTGCTGACTCCCTTTATGCCTGCCACCAGCGCTGAAATTGCAAGCCGCCTGGGCGGTGCGAATATGGACTGGGATACCCTTGCAACCTTCGGTGTGCTGCAGGCAGATGTGGCAACCGTTGCAGGTGCTGCCCTGTTCCCCAGAATTGATATGGAAAAGGAGCTGGCTGCTTTGGAAGAGCTGAGTAAGCCCAAGTCCGATATTGAGATCGAGCCTTATGCCGAGGAAACTGTGGATTTTGACACCTTCTGCAAGTCCGATTTCCGGGCAGTGAAGGTCAAGGATTGTCAGAATGTGAAAAAGAGCGACAAGCTCCTGCAGTTTACCCTGGACGACGGCACCGGCACAGACCGGCAGATCCTCTCCGGTATTGCCAAGTTCTATAAGCCGGAAGATTTGATTGGTAAGACCTTAGTGGCTATCACAAACCTGCCTCCCAGAAAGATGATGGGCAGAGAGTCCTGCGGTATGCTGCTTTCCGCAGTCCACACGGTCAAGGGTGAGGAAAAGCTGAACCTGATCATTCTGGACGATGCCATCCCCGCCGGCGCAAAGCTTTGTTAATATAAAAAAGTGGCAAGGCAATGCTTATTGCAATGTCTTGCCACTTTCATTTTGCATTATAAAAGCGGGCGGCAGATTGCCGCCCCTACATTACATTTTGCATTAAAAAAGGGTCTTCCCTTTTTCGCACATTTGTGCTACAATAGGCTTATCAAACAGAAAGAGGGATGCTTATGCCCAGAACCAGCAATAAAGCACAGCTTATTTTAAACTTTGTCAATCAGTTTGTGCAGGAAAATGGCTTTGCCCCGTCCATCCGGGAGATCGGCGCGGCAGTGGGCTTAAATTCCACAGCATCTGTCAGTTATCAACTCAAGCAACTGCAGGAAAAGGGTCTGCTTGCGGCTTCTTCCCAAAAGGGTCGCAAGCGTGCCATTGCTACCACCCAGCGTCCCGGTCAGATTCCGGTGATCGGTGTGGTCACTGCAGGTATGCCCATTCTGGCGTTTGAGAATCAGGAAGGCACGATGGCCTGGGAAGGTGACCCGGGATGTTTTGCCCTGCGTGTCCGGGGCGACAGTATGGTCGGTGCCGGCATTTTGGACGGGGACAAGGTGGTCATCCGCCCCCAGCAGACGGCAAATGACGGACAGATTGTGGTGGCCCGGATCGGTGACGAGGCAACGGTCAAGCGCCTTTGGCGCAGAAACGGGGAAGTCTGGCTGCTGCCGGAAAACGATGCTTACCAGCCTATTGACGGGCGTGATGCCGAACTGATCGGCATTGTAAAAGCCGTTGTTCGGGAATATTGAAGACAAATAGAAATGAGACCTTATCTTGGCCCCCTCTGTGAGGGGGCTGGATTTTTGCCTGTCTGGCAAAAAGACTGGGGGAGTGTCCTATCTTAAGGACGACACTCCCTTCGTCACGGCATAAGCCGTGCCACCTTCCTCTAAGAGGGAGGCAAGGGTAATGCGCCACAAATCTGTGGCGCATTTCTCAGAGTGTCAAAAAACCCCCAAACCGTCAAAACAGGTATTGCAATCGAGCGCATAAATGGCTCCCTTTTGTAAAGGGAGCTGGCAATTGCCGATTTTAGGCAATTGGCTGAGGGATTGTAAAAATGCTTGCTACGCAAGCGTTTTGACTTACTGCACAAACGGTCGGACTACCGTACCTATGTACGCCGACGCCGTCCGTTTGCTTGTCTTTGTGGCTCCTTTGACCTCTGTCAGTCTTTCAAAAAAAGGTAGAAAATGGATAATTTTGCATAATTTTTTGCAAAACTGTTTACATTTTAGATAAGGTATGTTAAACTATACGGGCATTTATGGTCGATTGCAAAAGAAAAAACAAAGCAGCCGGCGGCTGCTACACAATTGAAAGGAGATTTTTCAATGGCACATAAGTATGTTTATCTGTTCACGGAAGGAAACGGCAGTATGCGGGAGCTTCTGGGTGGCAAAGGCGCAAATTTGGCTGAAATGACCAATATCGGCCTGCCTGTACCCCAGGGCTTTACTATTTCCACGGAGGCTTGTACTCAGTACTATGAGGACGGCCGGATGATCAACGACGAGATCAAAGCCCAGATTATGGAGTATGTGGAGAAGATGGAGGGCATCACCGGCAAGAAGTTCGGTGACCTGAATAACCCTCTGCTGGTCTCCGTCCGCTCCGGCGCCCGCGCATCTATGCCCGGTATGATGGACACCATCCTGAACCTGGGTCTGAACGAAGAAGTGGTCGAGGTTATGGCTAAGCGCTCCGGTAACCCCCGCTGGGCCTGGGACTGCTACCGCCGCTTTATCCAGATGTATTCCGATGTTGTTATGGAAGTGGGCAAGAAATATTTCGAGGTCCTCATCGACCAGATGAAGGAAAAGAAGGGCGTCACCCAGGATGTGGAGTTGACCGCCGAGGACCTGAAGGAGCTGGCTGGCCAGTTCAAGGCTGAGTACAAGTCTAAGCTGGGCACCGACTTCCCCTCCGATCCCAAGGAGCAGCTGATGGGCGCTATCCAGGCTGTGTTCCGCTCCTGGGACAACCCCCGTGCAAATATCTATCGCCGCGAGAACGATATTCCCTATTCTTGGGGTACTGCTGTTAACGTGCAGTCTATGGCATTCGGCAATATGGGCGATGATTGCGGTACCGGCGTTGCCTTTACCCGCGACCCCGCTACCGGTAAGCCCGGCCTGATGGGCGAGTTCCTGACCAATGCCCAGGGCGAAGACGTGGTTGCCGGTGTCCGTACACCGATGCCCATCTCCGAAATGGCTGAGAAGTTCCCCGAGGCATTTAAGCAGTTCCAGAATGTTTGCCAGATCCTGGAGAACCACTACCGGGATATGCAGGATATGGAGTTCACTGTGGAAAACGGCAAGCTGTATATGCTGCAGACCCGTAACGGCAAGCGTACCGCTCCTGCCGCTCTGAAGATCGCCTGCGATCTGGTGGACGAGGGTATGATCGACGAGAAGAAGGCTGTTTCTATGATCGATCCCCGTAACCTGGACACACTGCTCCATCCCCAGTTCGATCCCAAGGCACTGAAGGCTGCCGCTCCCATCGGCAAGGCTCTGCCCGCTTCTCCCGGCGCTGCTGCCGGCAAGATCGTCTTCACCGCTGAGGACGCAAAGGCTTGGGCTGAAAAGGGCGAGAAGGTGGTCCTGGTCCGTCTGGAAACCTCTCCCGAGGACATCGAGGGTATGATGGCTGCACAGGGCATCCTGACCGTCCGCGGCGGTATGACCTCCCACGCAGCGGTCGTTGCCCGCGGTATGGGTACCTGCTGCGTTTCCGGCTGCACCGAGATCAATATGGACGAGGAAAACAAGGTGTTCACCCTGGGCGGCAAGACCTTCCACGAGGGTGACGAGCTGTCCCTGGACGGCTCCACCGGTAACATCTACGACGGCCTGATCCCCACAAAGGACGCTGAGATCGCCGGCGAGTTCGGCAGAATTATGTCCTGGGCTGACCAGTACCGCACTTTGAAGGTCCGCACCAATGCGGACTCCCCCCGCGATGCCATCAAGGCACGCGAGCTGGGTGCAGAAGGCATCGGCCTGTGCCGTACCGAGCATATGTTCTTCGAGGAAGGCCGTATCGGCTCCTTCCGTGAGATGATCTGCGCGGATACCGTGGAAGAGCGGGAGGCCGCTCTGGAGAAGATCCTGCCGATGCAGCAGGCTGACTTCGAGGGTCTGTACGAGGCTATGGAAGGCAACCCCGTTTGCATCCGCTTCCTGGATCCCCCGCTCCACGAGTTCGTTCCTACCACCGAGGAAGACATCGCTGCACTGGCTGCTACCCAGGGCAAGTCTGTCCAGCAGATCAAGGATATTATTGCATCCCTGCACGAGTTCAACCCGATGATGGGTCACCGTGGCTGCCGTCTGAGCGTCACCTATCCCGAAATCGCTGCTATGCAGACCAAGGCTGTGATCCGTGCTGCCATCGCAACTGCTAAGCGTCATCCCGACTGGAACAATGTTCCCGAAATTATGATCCCCCTGGTGGGCGATGTGAAGGAGCTGAAGTTCGTTAAGGATGTGGTT
>JAZNDD010000183.1:0-4611 GCA_045587865.1 Faecousia sp. | reverse complement strand
AGTCCGGCTCAGCGGCATTAATTGCCTTCATTTTGGACTTCACGCCCAAATTCATACAGCAGTAATCTGCAACAGTGGAAGCAACCACCTTCTTGCCGGCCTGCTCCAGAATTTTTGTCAACTCCTGAATTTGGGGTTCGCCACCGGTCTGACAAGCAGTAGCACAACTTCCGCAGCCAACAATACCAACGGTCTTAGCATCGCCAACCATTGCCATAACTTCTTCAATGGGTTTCTTCTGCGTAATAATCATAAGACATTTCTCCTTTACTGTATTAGCCATATTTTGCAATTCTATTATAACGAATTTTTCAAAAAAATCAACTGCTTAGTGAAAGAAATGTTAAAAAATTTGTTATATTTTGATTGTTTTGTTATAAATAAAACAGTTTTTCTCACTTTGTAACATTCTAATTTTCTATTTTAGATTAAAACAGAACGCAAAATGGAATAAATATCTGACAGGGGCACATACTACCCTTGCCATCTGAAAAAAGTGCTTGTTTTGGCAAAAAAATACTTGACTTTTTTTGGAACTTGCGTATAATAAAACTCGTCCGTGTGATAGAGGATTAGTGTAACGGTAGCACACCGGACTCTGACTCCGTTTGCGGGGGTTCGAATCCCTCATCCTCTGCCATTAAAAAGAGCCACCCAGCAGGGTGGCTCTTTTTAATGGCAGAGATAAGGATAGGGATTCGAATAATTTAAATGCAACGCGGGTGAGCGTTGCCGCCGCCAACCGGATGGCGGCGATCCTTTATTTACAATCTGCACACCTGCAGATTGTAAATGCAAACGAATCCCTCATCCGAACAAATTTGGAAAACATCTCATACTTTCTATCCCAGGGTGGCTCTTTTTAATGGCAGAGATAAGGATAGGGATTCGAATAATTTAAATGCAACGCGAATGCGCGTTGCCGGTGAGGGCTTAACCGAGCCGAACCTGTGCAGAATATTTATCAATTGTCCATTGTCAATTGTCCATTGTCAATTTCCCAAGGGAAGGGTTTACCCTTCAGTACCTGCTGACGGATATACCGGAAGGTTTCCTTCTCTCCCCGATCCCGGAGCATTGCCAGCAAAAAATATAATTCTTGACGGGTTTGTGGATGCATCAATTCCTTTTCCCGACTCGTATCGAAATAGTCGTAAGCAGAAGACGGTTTATAGTCTTTCCCCTGATAGATCATACAGGCTGCCCGGCGATCCATCACCATTTCCACCAGGTATTTCCGGGGCATTGGGATCGACTCATAATTCCGGGTCTGGCGGTTCATATCTGTCCAGTATTCATAATGATGACGATTTCTGCCCTTGTGGTGCATCCAGGACTCACTGTAGCCTTTCACCTCACGCTCGACGGTATTCGGACTGCGGGTTCCCTGATAGTATCTTGCGCCATTGAAAAATTCCACAAAGGAGTACTTAGACAGATCGTGTGTCAGTCCCTGCCAGTATAATCCCACCCGGAAACAGCCGGCTAAGACCACCATACGATGCTTTGTGATCGTCACAAAATGCTTCCACGCTTTCATAAGAAATCACATCCTTCTCTTTCTTTATTATAGACGAATCCTTCCTTAAAAGCAACCAAAACAAATATTGCTACAGGTCTAAATTCCTCGAAATTCGCAATTTATTCATATTTTGTTTAGTTTCTATTAAGGAAAAATTTTACACACAGTTTTATAATATTACCATATATATCAAAAAGGAGAAAACGGTTATGTATCAAGACATAAATCAAAACAATCCTTACGGCTATCCTACAGAACCAGAGCGCAATGTCCCTCCCTATGGAGTTCCCCAGCCTCCTGTAAATTACAACGCACCCTATCAGTCCATTTTTGACGATATCGATAAGAAAAAGAAGAAGGACAAGAAGGGTTTGTCCGCCGGAAAGATGGTTTTGATCGCTGTATGCTGTTGCCTGGTTGGCGGTTTGCTGGGCTTTGTGGGTGGCATTCTCGGTTCCCGCCTGACAAGGGATAACACAGACGGCGGCTTTAAGGCAGACCGTCCCGGTTCTACCACCATTTTGGAAGGCGACCGGGAAGACACTACGGTCAACATCAACCAGATCGACACCAGCAAAGAAATGACGGCTGCGGAAGTTTATGCAATGAATGTGAATTCTACGGTTGGTATCACCACCGCGATCAACACAAACTTCTGGGGTTACCAAACCACTTCTGCCGCCTCCGGCTCCGGCTTTATCCTCAGCGAGGAAGGTTATATCGTTACCAATCACCACGTGATCGACGAGTCCAGTTCTATCACAGTTTCCCTGTATAACGGTGACAGTTATGAGGCTGAACTGATTGGATATGACGAGGCAAATGATATTGCCGTTCTGAAAATCGACGCAGAAGGTCTGGTTCCTGTGGTTCTGGGTGACTCCGACAACCTGAATGTAGGTGATGATGTGGTTGCCATCGGCAATCCTCTGGGCGAACTGACCTTCACCTTGACTGCCGGTAAGATCAGCGCCAAGGATCGCCAGATCACAATGTCCACCGGTGCTACAATGAACCTGATGCAGACCGACTGTGCCATCAACTCCGGCAACTCCGGCGGTGCACTGTTTAATATGTACGGCGAAGTGGTTGGTATTACTAACGCCAAGTATTCTTCCGGCTCCGGTGAAGCATCTATCGACAACATTGGCTTTGCCATTCCCATCGACCTGGTGCGGGATATGATCACATCCATTATTGAAAACGGCTACGCTGCAAAGCCTTACATTGGCGTTTCCGTCACCGATGTGGCAAGTGAAGACCTGGAAGAAGGTGTTCCTGCCGGTGCATTGGTTGCAGAAGTGGTGGAAGACGGTCCTGCAGAGGAAGCAGGTCTGAAAGCCGATGACATCATCACGAAAGTAAACGGCAAAAAGATCACCAATCGGAAAGATCTGGTTTCTGTGGTGTCCAAATCCAAGATCGGCGACGAACTGGAAATGGAAGTCTACAGAAACGGCAAGACCATCGATATCACCGTAACGGTTGATGAACTGATCCAGCCGGATCTGGAAGATCCTGAGGAAGAAGAGTCCTCCGGCGGAATTGGCGATCTGTTCCCCTGGGGTAGCCTGATTCCCGGTTTCTAAACGCCATAATGCGCACCCCTTCCGGGCTCATTTTCTCCGGAAGGGGTTTTTATTTGAAAAGTACTTGATTTTGCAGAGAAAATCAGTACAATATAGTTTATATATTGCGAAAAGGAATGATCCCAATGAATAAGATCTACATCCCGGAAGGCTACAAGCCGGTTCTGGATGAATATGATACCCAACGAGCAATTGCGTACATTAAGAGCAGTTTTCAGGATGAATTTTCCAGCGCGCTGAACTTAAAGCGGGTTTCTGCCCCCTTGTTCGTTACGGAAAGCTCCGGTCTGAACGATAATCTCAACGGCTTTGAGCGCCCTGTATCCTTTGATATTCCCGCTGTGGGTGCGGATGCCCAGGTGGTCCATTCTCTGGCAAAATGGAAGCGGCTGGCTTTGAAGCGCTATAATTTTGGCGTTGGCGGCGGACTTTACACCGATATGAACGCCATTCGCCGGGATGAAGACCTGGACAATATTCACTCTATTTATGTAGACCAGTGGGACTGGGAAAAGATCATCACCCGGGAAAACCGCAATCTGGACTATCTGAAGCTGATCGTCCGCGCCATCGTCCGGGCAATCTGCGACACCAACGACCGGCTGCACGTGCGTTTCCCTCAGCTGCGGGTAAACCTGAGCCGGGATGTGACCTTTATTACTACCCAGGAACTGGAGGATCTGTATCCGGATCTGACCGGATCTGAGCGGGAAAAAGCTTTTGTAAAGGAGCATCCCACCACCTGCATTATGCAGATCGGCGGCAAGCTCCGTTCCGGCAAGCCCCACGACGGACGGGCGCCGGACTATGACGACTGGCAGCTTAACTGCGACATTTTCTTCTGGGACGATGTGCTGGGTCGCGCTTTGGAGATCTCCTCTATGGGCATCCGCGTGGATGCAGAAGCACTGGACCGTCAGTTAACTGCCGCAAATTGCGACGACCGCCGTGCGCTCCCCTTCCACAAGATGCTCTTAAATGACGAGCTGCCCCTGACCATCGGCGGCGGTATCGGTCAGAGCCGACTGTGTCTACTGATGATGGGCTGCGCCCATATCGGCGAAGTGCAATCCAGTGTCTGGGATCTGGAAACAGTGGAAGCCTGTGAAAAAGCCGGTGTCCGGCTGCTGTAATACATATGCATAAAAATAAACTGTCATTCCGAGCCAGTGTGCACACTGGCGTGGGAATCTCCTGTTTTTTAGAGATTTTCTCGTCTATCCGGGAGATTGCCACACCAGTGACATCGGTCACTGGTTCGCAATGACAGTATTTTTTCTTTTGAACAATCGAAATCTTAGCGTGGCAGCCCTAATTTTTTAGACTTTATCGATTGCCTGTTTCAGGTCGGCGATCAGATCTTCGGCGTTTTCCAGACCGCAACTCAGGCGGATCAGGTCTGCGCCTACGCCTGCAGCCTCCAACTGCTCGTCGGTCATTTGACGGTGGGTTGCGCTTGCCGGGTGGAGACAGCAGGTACGGGAATCGGCAACGTGGGTT
>JAZNDD010000182.1:0-9479 GCA_045587865.1 Faecousia sp. | reverse complement strand
AGCGTACCTATCAGCCCAGCAAGCGTCATCGTTCCAAGGTTCACGGTTTCCGTCAGAGAATGGCTACTTCCAACGGCCGCAAGGTTCTTGCCCGCCGCCGTGCCAAAGGCCGTAAGGTTCTGTCTGCCTGAGCATAACTTCGGGAAGTTTGATGACAGCATTGATCGCTCAGAGCGAAACGGGAGTGAATGCGGGGCGAAGTAAGTTCGCCCCGCCCCCTTTTTTTATGGGACCCTCAGCGGATCTTTTTCCGCATATCTTCCCTTTGAAGGCCTTGAAATACACAAAGTATGTCTGCGGCCTTCAAATGTTGATCTGCGAAAAAATCTCTCGCTGAGAGGAGGAAAATTAATTTTTCTCGGCTGTCCTGGTTTTTCTATGTCATTGCGAGGGCGCGTGCGCCCATGGCAATCTCCAGGAAATTCCATATTGGAGAGATTTTTATGAAGTTTTCCAGCGCGTTAAAGTTCAATCACATTTTCCGGCGGCTTTACAGCACATCCGGCTTTGCCAACAGTTTTTTAGTCCTTTATGCCAAGCGCAATCGCACCGATGGCAATCGGGTGGGCATTACCGTTGGTAAAAAACTGGGCCACGCAGTGGTTCGCAATCGGGTACGCCGCCGTCTGCGGGAGGTTTATCGGCTCAACGAGTCCCGCTTTGCCCCTGGATGGGATCTGGTGGTGGTCGCCAGAAGCCGGTGCATCCACGCCCGTTTTTCAGAACTTACAAACGCATACCTTTCTTTGGCAGAAAAAGCAGGCATCTTGCTGCAGGAGGATCTATGAAAAAAATTCTTCTTGCCCTGATCCGTTTTTATAACCGTGCCGTCTCTCCCTATACGCCCCCCCGCTGTCGTTTTACTCCCACCTGTTCTGCTTACGCCCAGGAAGCCATCTGCAAATACGGAGCCGCAAAGGGCGGCTGGCTGGCAGTCAAACGGCTCTGCCGCTGCCATCCCTTCAGCAAACGAGACCCTTATGATCCGGTTCCGTAACACCGTAACAAATTTGGAGGATTACGAATGATTCTTGCAGCATTCAAATTTTCGGACATCATCCGTGTGCCTTTCGGTTACCTGATGTCCTGGCTGTACCAGTTTACCAACAACTACGGCGTTGCTCTGATTTTGTTTGCGATTCTGGTTAAGGTCATTATGCTGCCCGCCACTGCGAAGGGCAAGCGCAGCACAATGAAAATGTCCCGTCTGGCACCCCGTCTGAATGCCATCAAGGAAAAATATCCCGATGACCAGACAAAGCAATCTCAGGCAATCCAGGCTCTTTACAAAGAAGAAGGCGTTTCCATGACCGGCGGCTGCCTTTGGAGCCTGATCCCCCTGCTGATTATGTTCCCTCTTTACAGAGTGGTTCAGCAGCCCATCACCTATATGCTCCACGAGGACAGTGCAATCGTCCAGAAAATTCTGGAGATCGTCCGCGCCGGCGAAGGGGAATTGCTCACCGATGCCAACACTTTCTATCACGAAATGATTTCTGCGCCCCTGCTTTCCAAGTATCGGGACGCCCTGAGCAGTATCGTTTCCAACCCTGCCACACTGGAAGGCATTAACTTCTCCTTCCTGGGGATCGATCTGAGCCAGAAGGCAGACTACCACATTTTCAAATGGGCTGCTTACAACTGGTCCAATATTGGTGCATTCATTATGCCCATCCTCTCTGCAGGCATTCAGGTCGTCAGTATGCTGGTTTCTCAGAGAATAAACAACTCTCTGGTTACCGACGAGCGTGGTCTGCAGGATAAGGAGGCTGCCAAAAAGTCCCAGTCTAATCAGCAGGGCAAAATGATGATGTATATGATGCCCATTATGTCCCTTTTGATTGGCTACAGTTTCCCCACTGCCATCTGCTTGTACTGGATCGTGCAGGGTGTGATCTCTCTGGTGATCGATGTGGTGCTGACCAAAAAGTACCGCGCCATCTATGATGCAGAAGATGCTACCCGTCTGGAAAAGGCACTGGCTGAGGAAGCCGCTGCAGCTGAAAAAGAGCGCATCCGCGCCCAAAAGCGGGCTGCCAATCCCGATGGCATCACCGAAAACACCAGCAAAAAGAAACTCCAGCAAATCAAACAGCGGGAGCAGGAGGCAGCCAAGCGAGAAGCCGCAAAGGAATACGCCGCCAAAAAAGGAATTATCACACAAGAGGAAAGTGCCCCGTCTGACGCGCCCCTTTCCGGCGATTCCAAGCGTCCCTTCAGCAAGGGTCGCGCTTATGATCCCAATCGCTATGCGTCCGACAAAACGGAGGAATAAATAAATGGAAAAAACGATCGTTACTACGGGTAAGACCATTGATCTTGCAATCGAGGCTGCCCTTACCCAACTGGGTCTGGATCGGGACAGTGTTTCTGTTCAGGTTCTGGCGCAGGCCAAGTCCGGTTTTCTGGGCATTGGCGCTCAGCCTGCAAAGGTTGAGGTGACCTACGAAGTTCCCGATCCCAAGCCCAAGAGCGCACTGGGTTCTGCTTCTCGCAGTAAGCCCAAGGCAAAGAAGCCGGAAGCACCTAAGGCAGAAGCCCCCAAAACGCAAGCACCTAAGGCAGAGGCACCCAAGTCACAGCCCAAAGCCGAGAAGCCTGCAGAAAAGAAGGCTCCCAAGGCAGAAAAGGTTGCTGCTCCCAAGCGGGAGTATGTGCCCGCAGCGCCCGGCTCTGTGGAGGAGAAGATTGAGATCTTCATCAAGGGTCTTTTAGAGCATATGGGCTCCGATGCTGTTCCCCAGGCATACGCCGATGGAGACAGCGCCTACAGTGTGGAACTGGTGGGTGAGAACCTGGGCTACCTGATCGGCCGCCGGGGCGATACCCTGGATGCTATCCAGCATCTGGCAAACTACTCTGTAAACCGTGGCATTGACGGCCACGTGCGAATCAATGTGGATGCAGAGGCTTACCGCTGCAAGCGGGAGGACTCCCTGCGCCGCTATGCCCAGAAGAAGGCACAGCAGGTGCTCAAGGCACGCCGCCGCACCACTTTGGAGCCGATGAACGCTTACGAGCGCCACGTGATCCACGCCGCTCTCCAGGAAACCGACCGAATCACCACCTATTCCGTTGGCACTGAGCCCAACCGCCGTGTGGTCATCGAGTATGTAAGATAAGCAAAAAGAGTCACCTTCGGGTGACTCTTTTTTATTAAGTTATATTCGCCTTCGCCTCAATATCTATTATCTATTATCTTTTCTCTATTCTCTATTATCTAACGCCATACCTATAAAATATGCTCGTTAACGAGATAATAGATAAGAGATAATATTGAATAGATAATAAATTCATTAGCGCACAAAGGACATACTCAGCGTCGTGCTCCAGTCCTCACCGGGAGCGATGGTGGCAGCATGGGGCTTATCCTCCCACTTGTTGGAAACGGCGCCGTCCATGGGTGTGGGTGCCGTATGCCAGGGCTCCATACACACATAACGGGGTGTCATATGTTCCTTGCTCCACAAAACCACATAGGGGAAATTCCGGATTCCCAGCACAACACCTCTGCCGGACACCTTCTCATAAAGACCGATGGTCTTGGAACGCAGAGCCGTCATCACATAGCCGCCGTTGGCAAAGACCTCTTCGTTCACAGGTACACTGTAAATATTATGCCCTAAGGGGTAACGGAATGTACCGGCGCCCAGGCAGATGGGGCTCTCCAGGCTGTCAAAGCGGATCTCGTAATCCTCTGCTGTGTGATCTTTATCAAAAGGGAGGGCAAACGCAGGATGATAGCCGATGCCAAAGGAAATATCTTCACCGTCTGTGTTTTCCACCGTCAGGGTGTGGTGGAGGGTATCTCCCTCCAAAGTAAAGGTGGTCACCAGACGGAATTTGTAGGGCCACAGGGCGTGGGTTTCACGATTGTCTGTCAGTTCCATCACCACGCTGGTTTCGTCGCAATGGACCAAAGTATGGGCAATGTTCCGGTTAAAGCCGTGGGCATTGCATTTTTCTGCCACCTGTCCTCTTGCTTCCAGTTTGCCGTCCTTGATCCGACCGCAGAAGGGGAACAAAATGGGCGTGTGCAGACCCCAGATCTCCGGGTCACCGCACCAGATATGCTCCACGCCGTCTTCCTTGCGCACCACGCTTTTTGCCTGTGCGCCCTGGGTGGTGACGGTTACCTTCAAACTATCATTTTCCAAAATAACTTCCATTGTTTTTCTCCTCATTTTTATACTACACGAAGGTGGGAGCAAGCCCCCGCCCTACATTTACACCAAGGCAAAATAGCCCAAAACCAGCGCACCCAATGCGATGCGGTAAATACCAAACACGGAGAAACTGTGCTGACGCACATATTTCATCAGACCCCGGATCACCAGTAAACTCACCAGGAACGATACCGCACAGCCAACAACCAGCACGCCCATTTCCGTTCCGGTTGCCTGTATGCCCTCTTTCAGGAAGTCCAACAGTTTTAGTGCGCTGGCACCCAGCATTGTGGGAATTGCCAGGAAGAAGGAGAATTCTGCACCTGCAGGACGGGATACGCCCAGCAAGATCGCACCTAAAATGGTTGCGCCGGACCGGGATGTGCCGGGGATGATGCTCAGGCACTGAAATGCGCCGATGAGCAGTGCGGTGGTATAAGAAATCTGGTTGGTTTCCTGAACACACAATTGCTTCTTTCCGTTTTCCCGTTCCACCAGGATAAAGGCAACCCCATAGAAAATCAATGCCGCCGCTACCACAATGGAATTGAGGGTAGTGCCCATTATGTAAGTATTGCGCAGGAAACTGTCCAACGGATCGTCCACCAGATAGCCCAGCACCGCTGAGGGGATCACCGCCACTACCACCTTAAACCAAAGTTGCCAGGTATCCTTTTTCTCGATGGCACTCTTTTTTCCGGAAAAGGGGTTGAGTTTGCGGAAAAACAAAACAATCACCGCCAAAATCGCACCCAACTGAATGACGATCTCAAACAAATCGTAAAATGCCTGAGAAATATCCAGTTTAATAAATTCATCCAGCAAAATAATATGTCCTGTGGAGGAAACGGGAAGCCATTCCGTAATACCTTCCACAATGCCAAACAGCACCGCCTTCAACAGTTCAATAAATGTACTCATAAAACCTCTCCTTTTGCGTTGACAGTTGATCGTTTCGGTATTTCCTTCGGAAATGATTTTGAAATTGTGCGCAACGCGCACACCTTAACTGTCAACTGTCCACGGTTAACTGTCAACTATCATACATCTATATGGTTAATTTTTCAAGTGCAACCTGGATTTCTGCCAACTCTTTACAAAAAGTTCATCCCAAACGGAAATTTTGTATTATAATATAAGAAAGATATTATGATCGGAGGGCGTGTACCGTGGCAATTTCTGTTTTGGTGGTAGAAGACGATAAGAATATTCGGGATCTTCTGCAAATGTATCTGGAAAAAGAGGGTTACGCCGTAACCGCCGCGCAAGATGGCGGAGAAGCGCTCACCAAATTCCGGGCGATCCACCCGGACCTTGTGCTGCTGGATGTGATGATGCCGGTAATGGATGGCTGGGCTGTGTGCAAGACCATCCGGGCTGAGAGCCAGACTCCGGTGATTATGCTCACCGCCAAAAGCGAAACAAATGACAAAATCGTCGGTCTCAAATCCGGCGCAGATGACTATATTACAAAACCCTTTGAGATGCGGGAAGTCCTTGCCCGGATTGAGGCGGTTCTGCGCCGCAGTAATACCATTGCATCCGGTCCTCCTCCCCGCCGTCTTGTATTTGATAAGTTGATCATCGATATGGACGCCTTTGAACTGACGGTGGACGGGAAAAAAACCGATGCACCCCCCAAGGAAATGGAACTGCTTTTCTATCTGGCTTCCTCTCCTAACCGGGTCTATACCCGCAACCAACTGCTGGACGATGTATGGGGCTTTGACTATTTCGGCGACTCCCGGACTGTGGACGTGCACGTAAAACGCCTGCGGGAAAAACTGGAAGGCGTTTCCGAAAACTGGAGTCTGAAAACCGTTTGGGGCGTGGGTTATAAATTTGAAGTTTTATAAACTTCAAATTTATAACAGCTAAATTCGGCTATGCCGAGCTAAATTGGCTGCGCCAGCTAAATTCCTGACGGAGCTAAATTGGGCTAGCCCAACTATTTGCCGAATTTAATTTAGCTATTGCGCAGCAATTATTTCGCTGCGAAGCAATTTCGCTATGAAGCAACCGCTTCATAATTTAGCTAATACCTCTGTAAGCATTCTCATATAAACTACCACTAAAACCACCGCACTGCTGACCAATGTTAATGTTCGCAGATTGCGTTATAAATTCGAGGTGCTGTAAGTATGAAATCTGCCTTCAGCCGCACATTTTACCCCGCTGCCATTATTTTGATGGCGGCTCTGCTGCTGGTAGGCGCTTCTTTTCAGGTGCTCATCAAAGATTACCTTGCGAAACGGGAATTGGAAGATCTGAAATCCGATGGCGCAGTCATCGGCGATCTGGCCGCTGCTTATGATGCTGCAGAAAACCTTACCGACCGGGAATTTCTCATTCATTTATCCCTGGCAGGAGAGGTTTCCGATGCAGATGTGGTTATCTGCAACACCTCCGGCCGACTGCTTCTTTGTTCCGATGCGCCTTTGGGCTGCTCCCATCAGGGTATGACCATCAGCCAGCGGTATCTGAAAAGAGTCCTTACCGAAAACTGTGTTTCCGACACCGGCGTGATCGAAGGTTTATATCCCGATGTCCGGTATGTGGTCTGCCAGACCTTTTCCGATGCCCAGGGGCGCACTGCTGGCATTGTGATCTTATCCAAGTCGATGTCTCCCACAATGAGCGCAATGCGGAAAATGTCCCACATTTATCTGTATGCTGCCCTGACCGCAGTATTCCTGAGCATCCTTTTGATGTCCTTTCTTTTGCGAAAGCACAATGCGCCTTTGCGGGATCTTTCCCGGGTGGCCAAGGATTTCGGCCACGGAAAACTGGACTCCCGAACCCAGATCGATTCCCGTTCCTCCCAGGAAGTACAGGAACTGGCGCTGGCATTTAACAATATGGCAGACTCCCTGCAAAAAAGTGAGTATCAGCGGCAGGAGTTTGTTGCCAATGTTTCCCACGAACTGAAAACCCCAATGACCACCATTTCCGGCTTTGTGGACGGTATGCTGGACGGCACCATCCCCCCGGAAAAACACCCCTATTATATGCGCCTGGTGTCCGATGAAACCAAGCGGCTGAGCCGCCTGGTACGCAGTATGCTGGATATCTCCCAGTTGCAGGAGCAGGGAGGTGTGCCCGATGAGAAAAAGACCCGCTTTGATCTGGAGGAATGTGCCGGTCAGGTGCTTATCACCTTTGAGCAGAAGATCACCGCAAAAGCACTGGATGTGCAGGTGGTATTTCCGGAGCATCCGGTCTATACCCTGGCAAATCCGGACTATATTACCCAGGTGTTTTATAATTTGCTGGATAACGCGGTTAAATTCTGTCCTGTGGGCGGTGTGCTGGGTCTTTCCATCCGGGAAGGCTCCAATAAACTGTATGTGAGCATAAGCAACGAAGGGCCTACCATCCCTCCGGAAGAACTGCCTTTGCTCTTTGACCGGTTTCATAAACTGGATAAAAGCCGTTCCCAAAACCGGGATGGCTGGGGTCTGGGCCTGTATATTGTAAAAACCATCGTCTGCGGTCACGGTGAAAATATTTCCGTTACCAGCAAAGATGGCAAAACCGAATTTATCTTCACACTCCCCCTGGTCAATTAGTCAGCCGTTTCATCCGTTTCGCTTATTCAAATCCGTCTGCAATTTTGCATTTATGAAGAGGTTTTTATGAATCCTTATCAATCTTCCGATTATACGCAGGATACCTACCGGACCGGTTCTACCCGCCCGCCGAAAAAACGGGAAGGCGTGGTGGCGTTTATTCTGGTTCTGGTAATCTTTCTGTGCGGTGTTTCCACTGTGCTGAACTTTTTTCATATTCAATTGCCTGCCCCACCTCTGACCATCGAGCCGGAAACAACCCCTCTGACCTTCACCCGCAACCACAGCCAGCAGCAGACAGAGGACATTGCCTTCCTTCTGGGTTTCTCCGGACAGGAAGTACCGGAGCTTTGGTGCCTGTATCAGGATCTTCCCCAGGGCATTTATATCACTGATGTGGCAGATCAGGCCGCCCTTCAGGGTGTCCTTCCCGGGGATATTCTGCTGAGTGTGGACGGTCAGAATATTACCAGCACCGAGCAACTCAGAGCCCTTCTGGATACCTGCCAGAAGCCCTCTGCCCAGGTGATCTTGTACCGGGGTGGCGAACAGATCGAAACCACCCTGACAATGCTCAGTGATTAACCTTTTGCATTTATATAGAGAGGTATTTTATGACACAGCCCTTCCGCTACACATACACGATCTGTGATATTCACTTAGACTGCTTTGACCGGGTCAAGCCCTCGGTGCTTTTGTACTTTGCCCAGGATGTGGCAGGCAAGCACGCCCGACTTCTGGGTGCGGATTGGGATACCCTGAACCGGAAAAATCTGTTCTGGGCGATCATCCGTCATCACATTCAGATCAACCGCCTGCCGGTATCCGGTGAGACCATTATTCTGGAAACCTGGCCGATGCCCACCACAAGGGTTGCCTACCCCAGAGCCACAGTCGCCTACGATCAGGAAGGCAATGTGCTCTTTCGCACCGCGGCGGTGTGGGTGCTGATGAACACCCTCACCCGCAGTATGGTCCTGCCTGGAAAAAGCGGCGTTGTGGTGGACGGTATTGTGTGCGGCGGGGAACTGGCTCTGCCCGGTTCTCTGACCCCTGCGGTTCTGGAAAATCAGGTGCGCCGGAAGGTCTCCTACGCAGAACTGGACCGGAATTTGCATATGAATAACACCCGGTATTTAGATTGGGTGGACGATCTTCTGTCTTCCGATTTCCACAAAGACCATCCCGCCCGGGGCATTACAGTCTGCTACCTTTCCGAGGCACTGGAAGGACAGGAACTGACCCTGCATTGGGAACTGTCCGATGGGCCCGTCCTGTCGGTGGATGCCTACCGGAAAAAGGGCCCTTTGACCGAGGCACACGAACGAGTGTTCGCGGCGCAAATACAGTATTAAGGGACAAAATCCCCGTAAAATTTTTGTTGTTCTGTAAACCAAAACGTTTTTCCACAGGATTATGTAAATTTCCTCAAAATCACCTCAAAAGCCCTCTGAGCCGTTGGTTATCAGGGGGTTTTGCCTGTTTTGCTGTGGATAACCCTGTGGATAATGTGGATAACCAACCCCTTGTCTTCCCGAAATTTTCCCACATTTTGAAGTTTATGTAAACCCCAATTCCAAGTATCCGTTGATAGTTAATCGTTGACAGTTACCGCAAAGGAGCGAAACCCCTAGGGGACGGGTCTCCCGTCCCGCCACCAACCCCAAAATGTAGGGGCGGTTATTAGCCTCCCCCTACGAGCCTCCTTCAAGGACAAGGCCCTGGCGGGCGGCGAATAGCCGCC
>JAZNDD010000181.1:0-11021 GCA_045587865.1 Faecousia sp. | reverse complement strand
ATGATCGTGCTGACCCGGGAATTCGCTGTGACCGGTCTTCGTCTGGTTGCTGTGGGTAAGGGCAAAGTGATCGCCGCCGGAAAAAGCGGAAAAATCAAAACTGCCAGCACAATGGTCAGTCTTTGTGTGCTGATGGGATTTCCCACGATCGAATGGCTCCAATGGACGGTTCTTGGGGTGATCGTGGTTACCACTGTCTACTCCGGTATCGAATATTTTATTCAAAACTGGAAATGCCTTTGGAATTGATATATTGTTAACTTATCTTTGTTTATATATTGCGTTAAATGCGTTGATAACAGAGAATTCTATTTGACATATGTAGTAGTAGGAGGAGAAATTTTATGCAAGTAATTTCTTCAATATGTATTGCCTTGGTTCTGTTGGCAATGCTATCTGCTCCGGTTTTTTTCATTGTCTTTATTGTTCGTTGGTGCATGAAAAAATCGAAGAAGTTTTTTGGTATCGCGGCGCTTATATGCGTGGGAAGTATCTTGCCCCTTTCGATTATTGGTGCGTTTACTGATCCGGCTACCTATTGCGAGCATAAATATGTAATCGTTGAAGAAAAGCCTGCCACTTGTACTGAGCAAGGGAAAATTGTTAAAGAGTGTGTGTTGTGTGAACGGGACACTGTTGAATATACCGAAAAGGCAAGTCATTCCTGGAAAGTTGATTCTGCTGTTCCAGTATCTTGCGCTGAAGGCGGTTATGTTTTGGAGAAGTGTACAGTATGCTCTGCTACGCAGGAAGTTGATGTAGCATCTGTAGTAGGTCATTCCTGGAAGATAGATACCACTGTCCCAGCGACTTGCACAAAAAGTGGTTATGTTGTAAAGAAGTGTACAGTGTGTGCTGCCACGAATGAAGAGAATACTGAGGCTGCATTGGGGCATTCTTGGCAAACAGATAAGAATGTTCCTGCAACTTGCACCAAAGGCGGCTATGCTGTAAAGAAGTGCACAGTGTGTTCTGCTACACAAAAGACCGATACTGAAGTGGCCCTCGGACATTCTATGAAAGAAGTGTCACGAAAATCGGCTACATATGAAGTTGAAGGCGAAATCGTGAATGGATGCGAACGGTGCGACTATGAAGAATATGTCATCATTGAAAAACTAGAATTAGAAATAATTGAGTTTGATGGTTTAGAGTTGACTTTCGGACAATATTCATTTACCACAGTTGACAGCAAATTTTCACAATACTACGGAAAATCTGTTGTAAAGATTCCTGTTACAATTAAGAATATTTCAGAAGCACCTAACTCATTGTGGTCGTGGGATTATCAGTTGTTCGGTTCAAGTGGTGCAGAGAGTGAAGATGTTTCGTACTATTTCTCAGACGATGTTTATGGAGAAGGTGATTTACTGCCGGGTAAATCATATACTAAGTATTTTCATATTATTTACGATGGGGATGGCGTGTATACTATTCTCTTTGACGTTTTGTGGGGAGAAGACATTAAGGTTGAGATAGAAGTGACAAAGTAAACAGAAAAGAATGTAAAAGTTTTCTTTGTCGCTATTGAAAGTATAATTTGATATGGTTTTGGCAGGGAGTGCATTGCGCTCCCTGCCATCTTTTCAGGTGTATTTACATTGCATATTTATTTTTATTCTCCCCAATTCCCTTGAAGTCGCAATAATATAGCCACTATAATGAAAACACTGACGAATGAATTATAATAAGGGGAGAAATGAATATGGTGGCATCATTATGAGACGGTGTGTTCTATTGGTAAGTGGATTATTGGCAGGATTTTTTGTTTTGTGGGCGCTATTTATGCAGATGATCACTACATATGTTTCCGGGAATCCGGTGGTTAGCCTGATAAACGTTTCGGATCTAACTGCAGAACAACATCTACAATTTCCCTTTCCTATATCTGGTACGACCCTGATCGCAGAGCAAATCGTATCTTATGAAGGACTTTTTTTAGAAGGGGAGGAGCCCTGTTTTGTTACGGATGTTGCCGCATTGCTCTTATATAACTACGGAAAACAGGGGATCTTAGATGCCAAAATTTGCCTGAGAGCCGGACAGGTTCAGTATACATTTGTGGCTGATATGATCCCGGCAGGCGCAAGGATCCTGGTGCCGGATCAAAATGCAATGCAATTCGGTCCAAAGGAATTTACAGCCTGCAGTGGATCCCAGAGGGAGGACAAGTCAGACTGGAGTCTGGATCATATCCTTTTGCTGGAGTATCCACAAATGGGAGAAGTTGTGGTAACAAACCAGACGGATGATACACTGACGGGGATTTCCTTGTATTATAAGACTTATTATGCAGATTGGGATTTCTATGTGGGAGGCAAGACCCAAATCTTTTTTGTTGAGGAACTTAATGCAGGAGAAAATATACGAATATATCCAAATAATTATGCATACGGATACAGCCGCTTTCTGGGATTTAAGACCGATATGCAAATAAAAACACAGGGAAATCAGTAATTTAAATACACTGTTTTTCTGAAAAACACAGGTACTTTTGGTGTATTTGAATATAACTTCTTTGTTTCGAAGACAGGTTGTGCATATATTTGACAAATAATGTATAAATATGCAGGTAGAGGTTGACAGAATTCGTTTCCGGATGTATAATTTGGTTACGTAAATAAAGAAATTTCTGGGAGGAAATTACGATGAATAAAGATGCAATCAAAAAAGTTGTTTTGGCATATTCCGGCGGTCTGGATACATCCATTATCATTCCCTGGCTGAAGGAAAATTATAATAACTGTGAAGTCATTGCTGTCTCCGGTAATGTGGGTCAGGCAGATGAACTGGAAGGCCTGGAAGAGAAGGCTATCAAGACCGGCGCTTCCAAGTTGTATGTTCTGGATCAGACCGACGACTATGTGGATAACTACATTATCCCCACAATGAAGGCTGGTGCAGTTTACGAAGAATATCTACTGGGCACCAGTCACGCCCGTCCCTGCATTGCAAAGGGTCTGGTAGAGATTGCTTTGCAGGAAGGCGCAGATGCCATTTGCCACGGCTGCACCGGTAAGGGCAACGACCAGGTTCGTTTTGAACTGGCAATCAAGCATTTTGCACCCAATATGCCCATCATTGCTCCCTGGCGTGAGTGGGATATTAAATCCCGTGAAGAGGAGATCGAATACGCAGAAGCACACAACATTCCGCTGAAGATCACCCGTGAGACCAACTACTCCAAGGATAAGAACCTGTGGCACCTGAGCCACGAGGGCCTGGATCTGGAAGATACCGGCAATGAGCCTCAGTACGAAAAGCCCGGCTTCCTGGAAATGGGCGTATCTCCCATTCAGGCACCGGATGTTCCCACCTATGTAACGATTGATTTTGAGCAGGGTGTTCCTGTGGCACTGGATGGGGAAAAGATGAGCGCTAAGAACATCATCCTGAAACTCAACGAAATCGGCGGTGCCAACGGCATTGGCATTCTGGACATTGTGGAAAACCGTCTGGTAGGTATGAAGTGCCGCGGCGTGTATGAAACGCCTGGTGGTACCATCCTGTACAAGGCACACAGTGTTCTGGAGTCCATCTGCCTGGACAAGATGACTTTGCACGAGAAGCAAAGACTGTCCATCACCTTTGCAGAACTGGTTTACAACGGTCAGTGGTTCACACCCCTGCGGGAGGCACTGTCCGCATTCGTGGATAAGACCCAGGAGCGGGTGACCGGTAAGGTTCGCCTGAAGCTCTATAAGGGCAATATGATCAATGCCGGTGTCTGGAGTCCCTACTCCCTGTACTCCGAGGAGATCGCGACCTTCGGCGAAAGCGACTACAATCAGGCTGACGCAACCGGCTTTATTAACCTCTTTGGCTTGCCCATTCAGGTCCAGGCTATGGTCGACGGCAAATAATTATACCGGACAGGCGGGGGTAAGCCCCCGCCATATCCTGTTTTTTTGAGGAGAAATAAAATGGCTAAAATGTGGGCCGGCAGAACAGACGGCAAAACAGAAAAGATCGCTGACGACTTTAATTCATCCATCCATTTTGACTGCCGTATGTACCGGCAGGACATTACCGGCTCTATGGCACACGCGGCTATGCTGGCAGCGCAAAATATCATTTCAAATGAGGATGCGGATGCCCTGATCGCAGGTCTGGAGCAGATCCTGCAGGATATTGAGAGCGGAAAACTGCCCATTGATATGGAATGCGAGGACATCCATATGTTTGTGGAGCAGGTGCTGACCCAGCGGCTGGGGGATGTGGGTAAAAAGCTGCATACCGCCAGAAGCCGTAACGATCAGGTGGCATTGGATATCCGTATGTATCTGCGAGATGAGATCGATCAGATCACAAGCCTTACAAAAGACCTGATCTGCGCCATCACGCAAAAGGCAGAAGAATACGCCGATGCCATTATGCCCGGCTATACCCACCTGCAGCGGGCGCAGCCGGTTACCTTCGGTCACTACCTGATGGCGTATGCGATGATGCTTCTGCGGGACCTGGACCGCCTGGCGGACACCCGGAAGCGGATGAACCAGTCTCCCATCGGCTGCTGTGCACTGGCTGGTACTACATACAACACAGACCGCCATTTTGAGGCAAATAAGCTGGGCTTTGACGGCATTTGCAGAAACTCTCTGGATGGCGTGTCCGACCGGGATTTCTGCGTGGAGCTGATGAGCACAGTCAGCATCCTGATGATGCACCTGTCTCGTTTTTCTGAGGAGATCATCCTCTGGTCCAGTTGGGAATTTAAGTTCATTGAATTGTCGGATGCTTATACCACCGGCTCGTCCATTATGCCCCAGAAGAAAAATCCGGATATGGCAGAACTTGTCCGTGGCAAAACAGGCCGTGTTTACGGCGACCTGATGGCACTGCTGACCACCCTGAAGGGGTTACCCCTTGCATATAACAAGGATATGCAGGAGGACAAGGAAGCGGTGTTCGATACCTGTGATACAGTAAAGATGTGCCTGCAGGTATTTTCCGGAATGATCGCTACAATGACAGCCAACCGGGAAAATATGCTCCTTGCTGCACAAAAGGGCTTTATTAACGCCACAGATCTGGCAGATTATCTGGTTAAAAAGGGTATGCCATTCCGCAGTGCTTATAAGATCTCTGGTCAATTGGTAGCCTTGTGTATTGAGAAGAATAGGGTTCTGGAGAATATTTCTCTGGATACTTATAAGACTTTCAGTGAATTGTTTGAAGAAGATTTGTATCAGGAGATATCCCTGAAAACCTGTGTGGAAAAGAGAATTTCAGAGGGCGGCACATCTGTGGCTTCTGTAATGTCGCAGATTGCCTATGTAAAGGAAAATGTATGACAAAAGTATTTATTGACGGCAGTGCCGGCACCACCGGCTTACGAATCGCTGACAGACTTGATGCGCGGCAGGATATTGCGCTGATCAAATTAAGTGAAGAACTGCGAAAGGATGTAAACGCCCGGCGCGATGCGATCAACAGTGCAGATATTGTGTTTTTATGTCTGCCGGATGCTGCGGCCATCGAGGCGGTTTCCTTGGTGGAAAATGATAATGTGAAGATCATCGATACTTCCACTGCCCACCGCACCGATCCTGGCTGGGCCTACGGCTTTCCGGAGCTTGCCGGCTTGCGGCAAAAGATCGCTGCATCCAACCGGATCGCAAATCCCGGCTGCCACGCCAGCGGCTTTGTGGCATTGGTCGCACCGCTGGTACAGGCGGGAATTGTATCTGCCGAAACCTTGCTTAGCAGCTTTTCTCTCACAGGTTATTCCGGCGGCGGTAAGAAAATGATCGCAGAGTATGAAAGGGAAGACCGCAGTCCCTTGCTGAAAGGTCCGCGTCAGTACGCCCTTACCCAGCAACATAAGCACCTGAAGGAAATGGTCAAACTGTGCGGGTTAAGCAATACTCCTGTATTTTGCCCCATCGTCGGAGATTTTTACAGCGGTATGGAAGTGACTGTACCCTTGTTTGCCAGTGGAATTAACGGCTCAGCCGATACGATCCGCACCCTTTATCAGGATTACTATAAAACCGGTCTTGTGCGTTGCTGCGATGAAGACGACGGGGACGGAATGCTGTCCGCTGCAGCCTTCTCCGGGCGTGATGATATGTGCATCAGCGTCAACGGAAATGAAGACCGGATCTTGCTCACAGCCCGCTTTGACAACCTGGGCAAGGGTGCATCCGGTGCAGCTATCCAGAATATGAATATCCTGCTGGGGATCGATGAGACCACCGGCTTGAATGTTTGATATAAAGAGAGGATTACTATGGAGATCATACAAGGCGGCGTATGTGCCGCAAAGGGATATAAAGCGAGCGGTGTCCACTGTGGCATCCGCCATAACCGCACCAAAAGGGATCTGGCACTGATTGTCAGCCAGGTTCCTGCCACTGCGGCAGCAGTATATACCACCAATCTGGTAAAGGGCGCACCCTTGACCGTCACTAAGAAGCACCTTGCAAACGGCATTGCACAGGCTGTGATCTGCAACAGCGGCAACGCCAATACCTGCAATGCAAACGGTATTGAAATTGCCGAGGAAATGAGCAAGCTGGTGGAAAAGTCCACAGGTATTAAAGCAGATGATGTGGTGGTTGCCTCCACCGGCGTCATTGGCCAGCCCCTTAGCATCGATCCCATTGCTTCCGGTATGGATGCCCTCGCTGCTGCGCTGTCTGAAAACGGCAGTCAAATGGCTGCTGAGGCAATTATGACTACCGATACTGCACGGAAGGAAGTGGCAGTGGAATTTACCATTGGCGGCAAGACCTGCCGTATGGGCGGCATTGCCAAGGGCAGCGGTATGATCCACCCCAATATGGCAACGATGCTGGTGTTCATCACCACAGACACTGCCATCAGCGCACCGATGCTCCAGAAAGCGCTGTCTTCTGATATTGCTGCAACCTTTAATATGCTCAGCATCGATGGAGACACCTCCACCAACGATATGGTGACGGTTCTTGCCAACGGTATGGCAGAAAATCCGCAGATCACCGCAGAGGGTGAGGATTTTGATATCTTTATGCAGGCTCTGAACACCGTCAATGTGACCCTTTGCCGGATGATCGCCGGTGACGGTGAGGGCGCTACAAAGCTTCTTGAATGTAAGGTCACAGGTGCAGATACGGATGAAGCTGCAAAGAAAAGTGCAAAGAGTGTGATCTGCTCCAGCCTGCTGAAGGCGGCAATGTTCGGTGCGGATGCCAATTGGGGCCGTGTACTGTGTGCCATCGGCTACAGCGGTGCGGATGTGGATGTGAACAAAATTGATGTTGCATTTAAGTCTGCCAAGGGCATCGTGCCGGTTTGTAAAAATGGAGCAGGCATTCCCTTCAGCGAAGAAAAGGCAAAGGAAGTCCTGCTGGAGGATGAAATTGAAATTTTAGTATCTGTGGGCGACGGTCCTTACAGCGCCAGTGCCTGGGGCTGTGACCTGACCTATAACTATGTGAAGATCAACGGAGACTACAGAACCTAAGGAGAAGGAATATGGAAACCAATTTTTCCAATGCCCAGCGGGCAGAAGTGCTGACTGCGGCACTGCCGTATATCAAAAAGTATAGCGGCAAGATCGTTGTTATTAAATACGGCGGCAATGCGATGGTTAACCCCCAGCTGAAGCAGCAGGTGATGGAGGATATCGCCCTTCTGTGGCTGATCGGCGTAAAAGTGGTGCTGGTACACGGCGGCGGACCGGAGATCAGCGAAACGATGGAGAAACTGGGCAAAAAGGCTGTCTTTGTGGATGGACTTCGGGTAACGGATCAGGAAACTGTGGATATTGTTCAAATGGTTTTGGCAGGCAAGGTCAATAAGACCCTTGTAAACCTGATCCAGATGAAGGGCGGTCACGCAGTTGGCCTTTCCGGCATTGACGGCGGCATCATTGAAGCAACTATGAAAAATGAAGCCCTCGGCTTTGTGGGGCAGATCACTAAGATCCGCACCCAGCCCATCACAGACTTGCTGGAAAAGAATTACATTCCCGTTATTTCTACGGTGGCAAGTGACCGGCAGGGAAATGTATATAATATCAATGGAGATACCGCCGCTGCTTATATTGCCGGCGCATTGGGCGCAGAAAGAATGATTATGATGACGGACATTGCCGGTATCCTGCGGGATAAGGATGATCCATCCACACTCATTCCCCATATTACCATCAAAGAGGCAAAGAAACTCTATGAAGAAGGGGTCGTTTCCGGCGGTATGATTCCCAAAGTGGACTGCTGTATTGAGGCGCTGGAGCACGGCGTGGAAAATGTTGTCATTATGGACGGCAGAATTCCCCACTCGATCCTTATGGAGCTGCTGACAAACGAAGGCGCCGGTACAATGGTGACGAAAGGCTAAGATGATGAACGATATAATTTCTCTGGACAAGCAATATATTGCCGGTACATACGGCAGATTTCCTGTGGAACTGGTATCCGGTAAGGGAAGCCTGCTACAGGGTGCTGACGGCAAGGAATATATTGATATGGGCTCCGGTATTGCGGTCTCCAGCTTCGGAACAGCGGACGATGCTTGGATGGAGGCAGTGACAAAGCAACTGAATTGCTTACAGCATACCTCTAATCTGTATTATACAAGCCCCTGTGTTCTGCTGGCAAAAGCACTGTGCGAAAAAACCGGAATGAAAAAGGTGTTCTTTTCCAATTCCGGTGCGGAGGCAAATGAATGTGCGATCAAGGTAGCCAGAAAATACGCTGCACAGAAGAAGGGCAGTGATTTCTATACCATCGTTACTCTGAAAAACAGCTTCCACGGCAGAACCCTGACAACCCTGGCAGCCACCGGTCAGGAACACTACCACGAGCTGTTCCAGCCCCTGACACCCGGTTTTGTGCATATTGAAGCAAATGATATTGCTTCCCTGGAAACTACCCTGCGGGAGGGTAAGATCGCCGGTATCCTGATGGAATGTGTCCAGGGCGAGGGCGGCGTGCTTCCGGTTTCCAGTGAATTTATGACCAAAGCAGCTGACCTTTGCAGGGAACTGGATATTCCCTTAATGATCGATGAGGTCCAGACCGGCAATGGCCGCTGCGGCGCGCTCTATGCTTATATGAATTATGGCATCCAGCCTGATATCGTTTCCACGGCTAAGGGTCTGGGCGGGGGACTGCCGATCGGCGCAACGCTCCTGAGTGAAAAGGTTCAGGATGTGCTGCAGCCCGGCGACCACGGCTCGACCTTTGGCGGAAATCCTGTGTGCTGTTCCGGTGCGCTGAGCATCATTGAACGCCTGGACAATGCGTTCCTGGCAGATGTGCAGAAGAAGAGCAAGTATATTTTTTCAGAATTGCAAAATGCTCCCGGTGTTCTGGAAGTGACCGGTATGGGTCTTATGATCGGCATTAAGACCCAGAAGGATGTAAAGGAAGTCCTTGCATCTTGCCGTGAAAAGGGAGTTCTTTGCCTGACCGCAAAGGATAAGCTTCGTTTGCTGCCACCCCTCAATATCCCAATGGAGCTTCTGCAAAAGGCAGTGGCGATCATGAAAAGGAGCCTAGTATGAAGAATTTTACAGGAAAAAGCTTTTTGAAGCTGCTGGATTTTACCCCCGCTGAGATCAACGATTTGCTGACACTCTCTGCGGAACTGAAGGCGCAAAAGAAAAAAGGAATCCCCCACAGACTGTGTGAGGGAAAGTCCATTGCTTTGATATTTGAAAAGACCAGTACCCGTACCCGCTGTGCCTTTGAGGTGGCGGCTGCAGATTTGGGTATGCACCCTGTTTACCTGGATCCCAGCGGTTCTCAGATCGGCAAAAAGGAAAGTATTGCAGATACCGCAAGAGTCCTTGGCAGAATGTTTGACGGCATTGAATACCGTGGATTCGGGCAGGAACTGGTGGAAGAATTGAGTGCATACGCAGGCGTTCCCGTTTGGAACGGACTGACCAATGAGTACCATCCCACTCAGATCCTGGCAGACTTTTTGACTATCCAGGAACATTTCGGAAGCCTTGCAGGCAAGAAACTGGTGTATATGGGTGATGCCCGGTATAATATGGGCAATTCCCTGATGGTAGGCTGTGCAAAGATGGGTATGCACTTTGTGGCCTGTGCACCGGAAAAGTACTTCCCCAATAGCAATCTGGTCGCTCAGTGCCAGCAGATCGCCCAGCAGACCGGTGCGGTGTTGGAGTTTAATTCCGATCCTGCCTCTGCGGTGAAGGACGCCCACGTGATCTACACGGATGTGTGGGTTTCTATGGGTGAGCCTGACGCGGTTTGGGAAGAACGGATTCGTGAATTGAGCCCATACAGAGTCGATACGAAACTTATGGAAGCAGCAGGGGAGCAGTGCCGGTTTATGCACTGTCTGCCTGCCTTCCACGATCTGAAAACCACAATTGGCAAGCAGATCAATGAGAAGTTCGGTATCGACTGTATGGAGGTTACGGACCAGGTGTTCGAAAGTGCTCAGTCCATCGTGTTTGACGAGGCTGAAAACCGGATGCATACTATCAAAGCCGTTATGGCAGCCACATTGGCAGAATGATTGGATATGTCATTGTTATGAAAGTACGCACCCTTTCCCCCCCTCTTTGAGGGAGTGGGACCGCGTTAGCGGTGGAGGGAGTGTAGTTCTTAGGATAGGACACTCCCCCTGTCACCTGCGGTGACATCCCCCTCAGAGAGGGGGACAAGATGTTCTGCTTTTGTTCATAGTGATGCATTTATGCGTGTTGATTGCAAGGGCGCATCGCGCCCGTGGCAATCTCCTGATGAATAACGAATAAATGGGCGTGTTCTTGCAAACACGCCCATAGCTTTTATTATAACACTTTAGAAAGGAAATCCTGCAAACGGGGATGCTTGGGATTGCTGAAAAGTTCAGCAGGCGTATTCTGTTCCAGAATTTTACCTTCATCCATAAAAATGACACGACTGCCTACTTCTTTTGCAAAGCCCATTTCGTGGGTAACGACCACCATAGTCATACCCTCAGCGGCCAGCTCCTTCATAACCTCCAGAACCTCACCGACCATTTCCGGGTCCAGAGCGGATGTGGGCTCGTCAAAGAGCATAACCTCCGGCTCC
>JAZNDD010000180.1:0-80176 GCA_045587865.1 Faecousia sp. | reverse complement strand
AAATCAATATTTTGATCCTGTTTGAATATAATAAAAGACTATCGGCGGGAGCAAACCCACACCCTACAAATCACTCAGGTAGGGCGCAGGGGCTTGTTCCCGCCGTTATTATGCATTTACATTTTATCCATCTTCCGTGATCGGGCCATCTGGTTCACTTTCAATGGGTGGCTCAGGTGCCGGTGTTACATCCTCTGGCTCAGTTACCTCCGTAGGTTCGGTTGGAGGATCAGTGGGTACTGTAGGCGGTACGGTTGTGGGTGGCTGAGTTTCCTCCGTTACGATCTTACAGATCACATAGTCCCGCTTGTTATAGTGGTTCATAGTTTCCTGCTCTTTGGAAATCAGTTCATTTGTCTGCTTATCATATTTACAACGGTATGTAACAACCTTGTAGCCGGTATAAGCGGTGCTGATCACATCACCGTCTTTATAACCGTCCGGATTGTCTGCAGGCATTTCCTGTTCCACTCTGGACCAGGGGTAAGTGGCAAGCACATTATATTCCATTTTCACATAGTAATCTTTCACATCTGTGCCGTAGATTGTGACAGTTGTGTGACCGGCAGAAGCAGATGCTTCAATGCGAATGGGGTAGTCGGAATTGTTCTTAAAACGGAATTCCGGACCGCCCCAGGAAACGGTGGCGTCCATACCCATAGGTACATAGCCGTTGAGGAAGCCGTGGTTCATTCTGGTTACGATCTCCATATCTGCCATCAGCGCGCAGTAATAGATGGTAGAGGACACCTGACAGATACCGCCGCCAATGGTGCTGACGGTCTTATTACCAATGTAAGTTGCACCGTATTTATATCCCTTTGCAGAGGTGCGCTCACCTAAGGTCTTGTTGTAATCGAAAACTTCACCGGGCTGGAGCACAACACCGTTGACTGCCTCACAGGCAAGTTTCAGGTTTGTGTCACGGCCATTCACACTGCCGGATTTTGCCGTGTAGGTGGAAAGCACATCCCGGAACAGCAGTTTGTCGATCTCACCCTGTTTGATTTCCGGTTCGATGCAAGTGTAGGGGATGGAAACATTTTCACCGTACTTTGCATCTTTGATCAATTCTGCGGCTTCTTCCACATTAAAGCTATAACCGACTTTATGCTCGGTGGTTTTCTTTGTTTCCGGATCATAAACGGAGTCAACAGGTGCAACATAAGTCTCTTCGTAGAGTTTTTCCAGATCCACAGCATCCGGTTCTTCAATTTCGCCGGAAAGTTTTAGGGAGAAGATGTTGTTGGAATAAGCATCAAGAACCTGCTGATAAACCGCATCATAAGTCAGACCGTAACCAGGTGTACCCATTGTAAGGATGAGGGTCTTATCCATTCCATCTGCACCGCTGATAATATAGGAAGCCTGAGTCAGTTCAGAACCGAAATTTTTCATCAGGTTTTTCAGTTCGGTTTCAATGACCTGGGTGTTCAGGTTGAGGCAATCGGTAATATTCACCGCAGTTCCAGCCGCAGAATCCATTGCTAGAGTAACAGCATCCCGTACATTCAAAGAAGCTCCAATGGATTCCGGGGACAGGGTAACACTGTATTCATCTACCTGCACCACCATAGACTGGGTCTCGTAACTTTCACCAATGGCTTCCTTCACGGCATTGATTGCCTCTCTGCGTGACATACCGCTAACATCCACACCGGCAACGGTAACATTTTCCTGTATCGGATTTTGATTTACACAGCCGCACAGCAGGCAACCGATGAATACGGTCACTGCAAGGCAAAAAATGATTGGAAATTTTTGGCGTTTCTCGCTGAATTTTTTCATAGTTTGCTCCTTCTTTCTAATAGCGAAAAATGTCAGTATTTTTCTTATTGTAGCATAATGCTACAAAAAAGCAAGTAAATTAACTGCGACACTTGGAATACCGCTCCACAAAAACCTTAGCCTGGCGCAGACTGTCCACACCGGAGGCTAACTTTAGCCGTAGAGTAGGTACCTTGGCAGTGGCTACAAAATGCAATCTTGTTTTATAGTCAGAATCGGCACACATAGCTGTGACTGCCTCAAAGTCCAAATTGACAAGGGTAAAGAGCACATCTCCGGCTTTTTGGCGAATATCGCAGATACCGGCTTTCCGGGCGTTGGCACGCAGCAGGGCGATCTCCACCAAGTTGAGCACACCCTTAGGCGGTTCACCGTAGCGGTCGATGATCTCATCCAGCAGATCGTCCGCATCCTCCTGCCTGCGGATCGCGGCCATTCTCCGGTAAAGATCCATCCGTTCCTCACCCCGGGATACATAGTCTTTATCCACATTTGCCGTTACGTTCAAATCGGCGGTGCAGTCCGGTTCTTTCGGCTTTTCGCCCCGTTCCTCCAAAACTGCTTCGTCCAGCAGTTTCAGATACATATCGTAACCTACGGACATCATATGTCCGGATTGTTCCGCACCCAGCAGATTGCCGGCACCACGGATTTCCAGGTCGCGCATAGCAATTTTGAAACCGGAACCGAATTCCGCAAAATCCCGAATGGCAGACAGTCGTTTTTCTGCGACCTCTGTCAGGGACTTATCCGGGCGATAAGTGAAAAATGCGTAGGCGTGACGGGTGGAACGACCAACCCGTCCCCGCAGTTGATGCAGTTGGCTCAGACCAAACCGATCTGCATTTTCAATAATCAGAGTATTTACATTCGGAATGTCCAGACCGGTCTCAATGATCGTCGTGCAGACCAGTACCTGAATATCCCCATCTGCCATTGCGTGCATCACATCGCTGAGTTCCTCTTCACCCATTTTGCCGTGGGCAACAGCCACCCGCAACCCGGGAATACGCCGTTTCAGGGCAGAGGCACACTGCTCAATGGTTTCCACCCGATTGTGCAGATAGTAAACCTGACCGCCCCGTTCAATCTCCCGGCGAATGGCATCATCCAGTACAGGATTGCTGTGCTCCATCACATAGGTCTGAACCGGATAGCGATCTGCCGGAGGCTCTTCGATGGTGGACATATCCCGGATACCGGACAGGGCCATATTCAGGGTTCTGGGAATGGGTGTTGCAGACAATGTCAGCACATCTACACCCTTGGAAATCTCTTTAAGCCGTTCTTTGTGACTGACGCCAAAACGCTGTTCTTCGTCAACGATCAGCAGACCTAAATCCTTAAACTCCACGGATCGTTGCAGCAGTTTATGGGTGCCGATGATCAGATCCACCTGACCGGCACGGAGATTTTGCAATGTGCGCTTTTGCTGGGTCGTTGTGCGGAAACGGCTGAGTACATCAATATTTACCGGGAATCCCCGAAATCTTGCCACTGCAGTCTGATAGTGCTGTTGGGCAAGGACTGTGGTGGGAACTAAGATCGCTGCCTGCTTTCCATCCATAACGGCTTTCATAACTGCCCGCAGGGCAACTTCTGTTTTGCCAAAACCCACATCACCGCAAAGCAGACGATCCATTGGGGTAGGTGCTTCCATATCCCCTTTGATTTCTGCAATACAGCGCAATTGATCATCTGTTTCCGGATAAGGGAAATTATCCTCAAATTCCAGTTGCCAGGGGGAGTCTGCGGCAAAAGCAAAACCTTCCTGCCGTTTCCGGGCAGCATAAAGTTTGATCAGCTCGCCGGCCATATCTTTGGCGGCTTTTCGCGCCTTTGTTTTTGTTTTCTGCCAGGCATCGGTGCCAATTTTATTCAGTCTGACGTTTGCATCTTCACCACCGCCGCCAATATACTTGCTGACCATATCCAGTTGGGTGGCAGGGACGAACAGGGTATCCGTTCCCTGATATGCAATCTTTACATAGTCTTTTAGCGCCCCATCAACACGGATTTGCTCCATTGCCACAAAACGGCCAATGCCGTAATTTTCGTGAACCACCAGATCTCCGGGTGTCAGATCGGTAAAGGAATTGAGTTTTTGCCTGTTGGTGGCAGATTTTTTTGTTTTGCGCCGTACTTCACCTTTCAACAAAAGTTGACCTTCTGTCAAAATCGCCAGTTTGGAATTGGGATATTCCATACCGTAAGGGAGGGTTCCCTCGGTCAGTAAAATCTGACCGGGTTTTGGCATCGTTGTCAGGGGAATGCACAAAAGTCCGGAAAGACCCTTGCTGCTGAGCATTTCCTGCAACAGTTCCGCACGACGTCGTGTACCGCAAAGAACCAGACAGGAAAACTCCATTTTTTGATAATGGGAAAGATCTCCTGCGGCAGTGTCCAGATTACCGCCGTAACCGGGCAACTGTTTGGCAGTCATCGGAAGCAGTAGTTTTGGGGGATTTTCATCCGGGTAGGAAGTGCTGCTGAAAGCATCCATATACACAACAGTGCGCCCGCGGATTTCCCCACAGAAATCGTCCCACTGGAAAACAAAATCGCAAAGTTCCCCAGCCACCAATCCAGCTTGCAGCAGACTGTCAAGTTGCAAGCCGATTTCTTCGATGCGCGTTTTGGCACTGCGACGCAGATTGCTTTGGTCGCACAAAACGAAAAGGGCATCCTTGGGAATATAGGATAATGCGGTTGCCATTTGGGGATATATGAAAGTCATATACCGGTCGGAAGCCGGATTTTGCACGCTGTTTTCATATTTTTCCAGATCTTTTTGCAGGGTAGCAACCAGCGCATCATTTACGTTTTTTCTACGCAGTTGCCGGGAAATCAGGTTGCGCAGATCTGCGCAAAGACCTGTAACACCGTTCGTGTGCAGGCAGGGCTGTGTTTCACCCACAGGCAAAACGACCATTTCTTCGGTATTTTCTGTGCGGCGCTGGGTCTGCGGATCAAAATAACCCATTGTATCCAGTTCGTCACCGAAAAATTCTGCACGGACAGGGAAATCGGCAGCAGGGGAGAAGATATCCAAGATACCGCCCCGGACCGCAAACTGCCCCGGACCTTCTACCATAGCACAGCGGCTGTAACCGCAAGAACTTAACCGGTCAATCAGTGTTTCCAATTGATATTCCTGACCGACTTTTAAGGTAAATGCGGCATTTGTCAAAACTTCCGGTGGCATTGTGCGCTGACTCATGGCTTCCCAGGAGAGAATCAGCAGTTTTGTTTTTCCACAAATCAGATCATAAAACTGGCGCAGGCGTTTTTGCTCCCAACTTCTGGAGACTACGGCACTGTCATAAAGCGTCAGTTCCCGACTGGGTAAAATAGGAACAGTAATCTTCAAAAATGCCTGAAGTTCTTCCTGCAGGCGTCTTGCGGCCATATCGTCCTGACATAGGACAACGATGGGTTGATTTGTGTGGGTGTAAATGCCGGAAAGCAGGTGACTGCGATTGATCTGTCCAATGCCGGTAACGGCAGCAGAATTACCCTGCTTAATACCGGTAAGCAGGGTGTTGTATTCCGGGATTGTACTTAAAACATTTAGCAGTTTTTCCATACTTTTCCTAAAATCCTTTCCACGCAAGAACGCGGAAAGGGGGAATAGACCCCCCTTTCCGTGGTAATGTTACAATATTTTCAGGGCCGGAAACCGTTAAACCGATTGGCAGTCTCCGGAACGCCATTTTCAATGACGCACAGTGCGGCTTCGCCTGCTTTGGGAAGCGCAGCACAGAGGGATTTTTCCTCGCTTACACTGAAGTTGGATAGCACCCAATCTGCAAGATCCTGCTGCGGATGGGGCTTTGCGCCAACACCGATTTTTACCCGGGGAAAATCCTGAGAACCCAATTCGTTGATAATGGATTTTATGCCATTATGACCGCCGGCAGAACCGTCTGCACGAATACGCAATCTTCCAGGCTCCAGAGAGATATCGTCAAAAATAACAATGATCTTCTGAGGCGGGATGTGAAAATATGCACTCAGTTGCAGTACACTGCAGCCGGAATGGTTCATAAAAGTTTGGGGTTTGAGCAGAATCAATTTTTTGCCCCGATATGTGGTCTGCCCATAAAGACCCTGAAACTTCAGTTTGTCGATCTTGCAGCCCAGGGATTCGGCAAGGGCATCAATGGCACGAAACCCTGCATTGTGCCGGGTGCGTGTGTATTCCTTGCCGGGATTTCCCAGCCCCACGATCAGCCAAGTGTCACTTGATCTACCAAACACAACTTAGAATAGATCAGCAATGGATGTACCGCCGTGGATATGTGCAATGGCGCGGGCAAAGATGGGAGCCACATCCAATTGTTTAATTTTCTCACAGGGGCAGTTTTCCGGTACAGGGATGGTATTGTGAACAACCAGTTCTTTAATGGAACTGTTGGTAATGCGCTCGAATGCAGGACCGGACAGAACACCGTGGGTTGCACAGGCATAAACTTCCTTAGCACCGCCCACCTCAACCAGCGCGTTGGCCGCGTTGCACAGAGAGCCGGCAGTATCTACCATATCGTCGTACATAATGCAGGTCTTGCCTTTAACATCGCCGATCACATTCATAACTTCGCACTCGTTTGCTTTCTGACGGCGCTTGTCGACAATTGCCAGACCCATATGGACTTTTGCGGCAAATGCTCTTGCACGGGACACAGAGCCCACGTCAGGAGAAACAACTACGAACTCCTCATGGTTAAATTTATCTTCGGGGAATTTGTCCAGATAGTATTTGACGAAGGTGGGGTTGCCCAGTAGATGATCTACGGGAATGTCGAAGAAACCCTGGATCTGTGCTGCGTGCAGATCCATTGTCAGCACCCGGTCAGGGCCTGCGGCGGTGATCATATTGGCAACCAGTTTTGCAGAGATGGGATCACGGCTCTTAGCTTTGCGATCCTGACGGGCATAGCCAAAGTAGGGAATAACAGCGGTGATACGGCCGGCGGAAGCACGACGGCAAGCATCGATCATAACCAGCAGTTCCATCAGGTGATCGTTAACAGGCTTGCAGGTGGACTGGATCAGGAATACATCACACCCACGAACTGTTTCGTGCAGGGAAACAGATGCCTCACCGTCAGCAAATGTCTTAACGGTGCTTTCACCCAAAGGCAGACCCAACTCTTTGCACACCGTCTGCGCAAAGACAGGATTGGAATTGCCGCAGAAAACCTTAATATTCTCTCCGTACGCTATCATCTTCACAAATACCTCGCTTTATTCTTTCTGTATTTGTTTGCAAAACCTGCAAACACTCGCAAAACTATTATACCACTATCTACCAGCAAATTGCAACACCGAACATATTCAAAATATAACTATTTTTTATTGTTTTTCGAAAAAGTTTTTGTGTGGAATTTTATGTTGTGCAGATCTGCGAATTGTGGTATACTAATGGGAAGAACATCGAAAGGCAGGTGCGTGCGATTATGAGCGATAGGATCCGAATTCAGGGAGCCAGAGAAAATAATCTGAAAAATGTGAATTTGACCATTCCTCGGGATAAATTGATTGTTTTTACAGGCCTTTCCGGATCTGGAAAATCCAGTCTGGCATTTGATACCATTTATGCAGAAGGACAGCGCAGATATGTGGAAAGTTTAAGTTCCTACGCCCGCCAGTTCCTGGGCCAGATGGATAAGCCGGATGTGGATGCCATTGACGGTCTTTCTCCTGCCATTTCCATTGACCAGAAGACCACTTCCAAAAATCCCCGTTCCACAGTGGGAACGGTTACAGAGATCTATGATTATCTGCGCCTTTTGTGGGCAAGAGCCGGAACACCCCACTGTCCCAAGTGCGGAAAAGAGATCAGTCGCCAGACAATCGATCAGATTGTAGACCGTGTGGAAGCACTGGGGGAGGGAACACGGTTTGTGGTTTTATCTCCGGTGATCCGCCAGAAGAAAGGCGAACATATTAAAGTCTTTGAAGATGCCAGAAAGCAGGGCTTTGCCCGGGTTCGGGTGGATGGTATTTTATATGATCTGAATGAGCAGATATCCTGTGAAAAGAATAAAAAGCATACCATTGAACTGGTGGTGGACCGCCTGGTGATCCGGGAAGGCCAGCGTCGCCGTTTGACCGATTCCATTGAAACGGCTTGTACCCACTCCGGTGGATTGGTAACCATCCAGTTGCCGGACCGCGATCAGGAACTGAGTTTTTCTCAAAATTATGCCTGCGAGGATTGCAACATCAGTCTTTCAGAATTGGAACCGAGAATGTTTTCCTTTAATAACCCGGCAGGCGCTTGCCCGGAGTGTACCGGTTTGGGTTTCCAACTGGTAGCCGATGAAGATCTGGTGATACCGGATAAGAATAAATCTATCTTTGACGGTGCAATTCAGGCATCTGGCTGGAGCAGTGCCAGAACAGACTCTATTTTCCGGATGTATTTTGAAGCCCTTGCAAAAAAATATAATTTTTCCCTGACTGACCCGGTAAAGAATCTGTCCAAGGAAGCAATGCAGGTGATCCTCTACGGTACAGGGGATGAAAAACTGCGGATGACCTATAACCGTGGGAATGGAATGGGCGTGCTGGAACAGCCTTTTGAGGGTATTCTCAATAATATCAGCCGCCGTTTCCGGGAGACTCAGTCGGATGCAGCCAGAAAAGAATTGGAAGAATGTATGGCAACTGCACCTTGTCCCAACTGCCGGGGAGATCGTCTTTCGGAGATCGCAAGAGCAGTCACCGTTGGCGGTATTGGCATTATGGATTTTTGCCGAATGAGCATCCGTCAGGCGCTGGAATTTATGGACAATATGAAACTGGAAGGCAATATGGCAATTATTGCCGAGCAGATTGTTCGGGAAATCAAATCCCGCCTGTGCTTTTTGAAGGATGTGGGATTGGAATATCTTACACTGTCCCGTGCAGCCGCGACCCTTTCCGGCGGTGAAAGCCAGAGAATTCGCTTGGCGACCCAGATTGGCTCCTCTTTGATGGGCGTTTTGTATATTCTGGACGAGCCGTCCATCGGTCTGCACCAAAGAGATAACGATAAACTGCTGATGACCTTAAAGCAATTGCGGGATTTAGGCAATACCCTGATCGTGGTTGAGCACGATGAGGATACCATGCGCGCAGCAGACTATATTGTGGATGTGGGCCCCGGAGCGGGCATCCACGGAGGCGAAATTGTTGCAGAGGGTTCTTATGAGGATATTTGTAAAAATTCCCGCTCCGTGACAGGACAGTACCTGTCCGGTGTGAAGAAAATCCCTGTTCCCTCCAGTAGACGGGCAGGTAACGGTCAGTATCTGACTGTCCGTGGAGCCACCCAGAATAACTTAAAGGATATTGATGTAAAAATTCCTTTGGGCACACTGACTTGCGTGACCGGTGTGTCCGGTTCCGGTAAATCCAGTCTTGTGGGCGAAGTTCTGAACAAGACCCTTTTGGGAAAACTCAATCACGCCCGCACCCGTCCCGGCACTTGCCGCTGTGTAGAGGGTCTGGAGCATCTGGACAAGGTAATCGATATTGACCAAAGTCCCATTGGACGTACACCCCGGTCAAATCCAGCTACCTACACAGGACTGTTTAACGATATCCGGGATCTGTTTGCATCCACAGCCGATGCAAAAATGCGGGGTTACGGACCGGGACGGTTTTCTTTCAATGTGAAAGGTGGCCGTTGTGAAGCCTGCAGCGGTGACGGACTTGTGAAAATCGAGATGCATTTTTTGGCAGATGTTTATGTGCCTTGTGAAGTCTGTAAAGGCCAGCGGTATAACCGGGAAACCCTTGAGATCCGGTATAAAGGTAAAAACATTGCGGAAGTCTTGGATATGACGGCAGATGAAGCAGTAATATTTTTTGAGAATTTGCCTAAAATCCACCGAAAGATCCAGTCCATTGTGGATGTGGGACTGGGCTATGTGAAATTGGGTCAGTCCAGCACCACATTATCCGGCGGTGAAGCCCAGCGGGTAAAACTGGCAACAGAACTGTCCCGGGTATCCACAGGGCGCACCATTTATATTCTGGATGAACCGACCACAGGACTCCACGCAGCAGATGTGCATAAACTGATCAATGTGCTGCAGCAACTTGTGGATGCAGGTAATTCAGTGGTTGTGATTGAGCACAATCTGGATGTGATTAAAACAGCTGACCACATTATCGACCTTGGTCCGGAGGGCGGCGACGGTGGCGGTTATGTGGTAGCATCCGGAACACCGGAAGAAGTATCTGCCACACAGGGTAGTTACACCGGAATGTATTTGAAGCGGTATTTATAATTAAGAGATCCCCGGCCGTTTCCGGGCCGGGGATGTTCTCAGTCCATATTTTGATAGGCATCAGCAGGCAGAATCTCGGATAGTTCCAGAAGTCCCCGATCCCGGTCTCCTGCATAGTTGCTTACAGGAAGGCGGACGGTACTGCGAACCACATTCTCCGAAGATTCCATTACGGAAATGGTCATTGTGATTCTGGTGACTTGTTCACCGGGATGATCAATCAGAACCGTTCCTCCGTGGGCGGCGGCAACCGCACGAACCAGCGGCATACCAAGACCAAGACCGTGCCGGCCGTCTTCCACACCGGGCTGGCGCTGATAGCGTTTGAAGATGCCCGGGCTACTGTGGGATTCAGTAGTTGTCTGCAATGTGAAACTAAATTGTGATTCAGTTTGTGTCAGTTTTGCAGTGAGTTTGCTCTCAGGCATCATAAACTTAACCGCATTGGAAACCAGATTGTAAATTGCCCGCTCCAGCATTTCCCGATCTGCAAGACCGTAAACAGAAGTGTTTAGGCCGGAGTATTGCACTTCAATACCGCAACTTTCCAAATGGGTGCGGATGGCTTCCATAGATTCGTTGATCACACTGGGAATATCGGTGGCTTCCATATGAGATGCACCGTCTTGCTGATAGCGATAAGAGTCAGACATATTGCAAACGATCCGGTGAAGGCGATGCAGTCCACGCTGCAATTGACTCATATATTTTGAGTCGTCGCAGGAGAGTAGTTCTGAAACAGTGATGACACTGTTTAAGGGATTTCGCAAATGCTGAGCAGCCAGTGCAATTGCCCGCAACTGGGGATCATCGTTTTCCAGCACAAATATATCGGCATTTCCAATTTTAGTGACTTGTGCCTTGTGGGCAACCCCGGAAATAACGGTGGTGAGTGTCAGTGTTTCTCCCTGGAAATTTGCGTATGCGGTTTTATGCTCTGCAAGCAGATCAGAAACCTTTGTGCCCACATCCAGTAATTTTTGGCGGGCAGCCTGATTGACTTGCACAACAATTCCGTCGCACACACAGAACGCAGGGCGTTCAATCAGTTCCAGAAAGGAACGGACCATATTTTCTTGATCCATATTCTTCCTCCTTATGGCGCAGGGTTCAAGAAAAAACTTCTTTTATCTATTCTAACGAATTTTATGAAAAATAGCAAGATAAATCCACGAATGAGGTGAAAATATGTCGATGCATAACGGTCATCGCCAAAGATTAAAGGAGCGGTTTCTAAAAGAGGGACTGGATAATTTTGACGAAAAACACGCCCTGGAACTGCTTTTGTTCTATTGCGTGCCTCGTAAGGATACCAATCCGTTGGCATATCGCCTTTTGGAACATTTCAAATCATTTGATGCAGTTTTGGATGCTACACCGATGGAACTGATGGAAGTTTCCGGCGTGGGGGAAAATATCGCAGTATTTCTGTCGCTGCTCAAATCTGCCTGGGGATATTATGGAATTTCAAAGAATAATAGCCTGAAACTGCTTTCAAGTGTGCGGGAATGTGCAGAGTATTTACAGCCTTATTTTGTGGGCAAATCGGTGGAAGTTGTATATCTGCTTTGTTTGGATGCCAAAGGTAAGGTTTTGTGCTGCAAAATGATTGGCGAGGGCAGTGTAAATTCTGCCAGCATTTCTATCCGAAAGATTGTAGAAACGGCGATCAATGCAAATGCAACCACTGTGGTGCTTGCCCATAATCACCCCAGCGGTTTGGCGATCCCTTCCGGTGAAGATATTCAGACGACCCAGAGACTTGTAAAAGCCCTTGAGTCTGTGGAGATCGCATTGGCAGACCACCTGGTATTTTCAGATGTGGATTTTGTTTCCATTATTCAATCCCGTGGCTATTCTTTTCGGAATATGATAGAGTCTGGAGAAAACCAATGACAGTATTTATATGTTTGGACGATAAAAACGGTTTGCTTTTCAACAACCGGCGCTTAAGTCGGGACAGCAGCCTTTGTGACCGTATTTTGGAGCATTGCGGAGGAAAGACTCTTTGGATGAATAGATATTCTGCATCCATCTTTCCCCGGAATACATTCAATATCCGTATGAGTGAGAATTTTCTGGAGGAAATGGGAGAAGATGAGTTTTGCTTCGTGGAAAATTCAGATATACCAAAAGTCCTATCAAAGGCAAGCACACTGATAATTTATCGCTGGAACCGAAACTATCCTTCTGATGTAAAACTACCGGAAGACTTTTTGTCCGGGAAAAAAATAGTCAGTACGATGGACTTTGCCGGCAATTCCCATCCTTGCATAACCCAAGAGGTGTATGAATTATGAGAAGAGCGTACAATGAGAAAAAAAGTCCCTGGTCATTTATAATTTCCCTGATTGCAATCGCCTTAGTGATAACTTTCTTTGGCGATCGGTTGTTGCCCAAAAGGGAATATAGTGTTTCCCTTGACGATATTCCGGAATTTTCTCAGGAGCCTTATGTGGTTCTTAATGACAATCAACCGGAATTTACAGAAGATGATGTTACGAAAAATTCCTATGAATATTATTCTCAACTGGATTCCTTAGGCAGATGCGGTCACGCAATGGCTTGTCTTGGACGGGATTTGATGCCCAGTGATGCACGGGAGAGTATCAGTTCTGTGAAACCTTCCGGCTGGGTCCAGGCACAATATGATTTTGTGGACGGGGGAAGTCTGTATAACCGTTGCCATTTGATCGGTTATCAACTGACCGGGGAAAATGCCAATGAACTGAACTTAATTACCGGAACCCGCTATTGCAATGTGGAGGGAATGCTGCCTTTTGAAAATATGGTGGCAGACTATATTAAAGAAACTGACCACCACGTCCTCTACCGGGTTACACCGATATTTTCAGAGGATGAATTGGTTGCCCGGGGCGTTCAGATGGAGGCCTGGTCCATTGAAGATAACGGGGGAGGAATCTGTTTTAATGTATATGTCTATAATAATCAACCCGGTGTGACCATTGACTATAAAACGGGAAACAGTAGCAGCAATGGAAAACTCCAGACGCAAACCACATCCGGTGAGCAGGCAGAAGCAGAATATATTTTAAATACGAGTTCCCGCAAATTCCACAAGGCAGATTGCACCCAGGCACAAGATGTTAAAGATAGCAACCGGGATCTGTTCGCCGGCGACAGGGAAGATGTTATCCGTCAGGGGTATGAAGCCGCCAAATGCTGCAATCCGTGAGGAGACTGAAAATGGACCGATTTGAATTAAAAGCGCCCTACAAGCCGACCGGTGACCAGCCGGAGGCAATTCAAAAACTGACACAAGGCATCCAAAATGGATTGAAAGAGCAGGTGTTATTGGGCGTAACCGGTTCCGGTAAGACCTTTACAATGGCAAATGTGATAGCCAATATTAACAGACCCACCCTTGTGCTGGCACACAATAAAACCCTTGCAGCCCAATTGTGCAGTGAATTTCGAGAATTCTTCCCCAATAATGCAGTTGAATATTTTGTATCTTATTACGATTACTATCAGCCGGAAGCCTATATAGCCCATACGGATACCTATATCGAAAAAGACTCCGCTGTCAATGAGGAAATTGACCGTCTGCGACACAGTGCCACATCAGCACTGTTTGAGCGCACAGATGTAATTGTTGTATCTTCTGTAAGTTGCTTATACGGACTGGGTGACCCCATCGACTACAAGAGTATGGTCATCTCCCTGCGGGTAGGCCAGCAGCGCCCTTTGGACGATATTCTCAGAAAACTTACAGAAATTCGCTATGAGCGAAACGATGTGGATTTTTCCCGTAATAAATTCCGTGTTCGGGGCGACACATTGGAAGTTTACCCTGCTTACTGGACAGGACGGGCGATACGGGTGGAATTTTTTGGGGATGAAGTTGACCGGATCAGCGAGATTAACGCAGTGTCTGGTATGGTGGAACGGTATATTGACCATATTGCCATTTATCCTGCCAGCCACTATGTAGCCAGTCGGGAAAAATTGGAACGGGCAATGGCAGAAATCCGAAGAGAATGTGATGCACAGGTGGCGTTTTTCAGACAGCAGGATAAACTGTTGGAAGCCCAGCGAATTGCCCAGCGCACAGCCTATGATCTGGAAATGCTTACAGAGATCGGTTTTTGCACCGGTATTGAGAACTATTCCCGGGTCATTCAGGGCAGAGCCCCGGGCACACCGCCTACCACACTGCTGGATTACTTCCCGGATGATTTTCTGCTTTTTGTGGATGAAAGCCATGTAACGATCCCCCAGTGCCGCGCAATGTATGCCGGCGACAGAAGCCGTAAGGATGCCCTTGTAAATTACGGTTTCCGTTTGCCGTCTGCCTACGATAACCGTCCCTTGAACTTTGAGGAGTTTGACTCGAAACTCAATCAGGTGGTATATGTTTCTGCTACGCCTGCAGAATATGAGCAGATGCGGTCTGCACAGACAGTGGAGCAAGTTATTCGTCCCACAGGCCTTTTAGATCCCAAAGTGGAGGTAAGACCCATTGAAGGGCAGATAGATGACCTGATAAGGGAAATCAACCAGCGAGCGGCAAATGAAGAACGGGTTTTGGTCACAACGCTGACCAAGAAGATGGCAGAGGACTTGACAGTGTATTTGCAGAAAGCCGGAATTCGTGTGCGGTATATGCATTCCGATATTGGTGCAATGGAACGGATGGAGATCATACGGGATCTGCGTATGGCAAAATTTGATGTGCTTGTAGGTATTAATTTGCTCCGGGAAGGACTGGACCTTCCGGAAGTGAGTCTGGTTGCTATTTTGGATGCGGATAAAGAAGGTTTCCTTCGTTCTGAGACTAGCCTGATCCAGACTATAGGCCGTGCTGCCAGAAACGCCCGGGGACTTGTGGTGATGTATGCAGACAATATTACACCCTCTATGGCTTCTGCAATCCAAGAAACCAAACGCAGACGCCAGATTCAGGATGCATACAATCAGGCAAATGGCATCGTACCAAAGACGATTATGAAATCCGTTCGCGACCTAATCGAAATATCTTCTTCCACTGCAGAACGAAAGGGAAGAAGCGGTGTGAAGATGACAAAGGCAGAACGGGAGAAGGAAATCGCCCGTCTGGAAAAGCAGATGAAGGAAGCAGCAAGAATGATGGAATACGAGTATGCTGCCATTCTGCGCGACCAGATCATTGAATTGAGAGGAAAGTGAAAAAATTGCGTACTGTAAAAAACAGTACGCAATTTTTTTATTCGTCGATATAGCAGAACCGCGGTCCGCAATAGCCATCTTTTTCCACAATCTCATCCCACATCTTTGCAGGACGAACCCAAAGGGACTGATCGCCGTAAAGTGCCTTGTAAACGACCATTGGTTCCAGTGTTTCCGAGTGATTGGCAACGCCGATCAACAGGTATTCGTTGCCCTTAAAATGGCGATATTTTCCAGGTTTTAATTCCATACGGCACCTGCTTAGTAAGGAATGTCGCCGCGGGTATCCCGATCCAGTACATACTCCGGATCAAATAGACCACGAAACCACTGACTGTTGTGGTCCATATTGGAGCCGCTGACCAGAATTCTGCCGTGACGGATGTAGTTCTCGCCGATGATCGACCAGGGATTGCCATCCTCACAGAAGCCCAGATAATACCGGAATCCCGCGTTTTGCAGGGTGTTAAACTTCTCACCGGAGTATACATCGGTGTTGGTGATGTCGGATTGTTGTGCAAACACCATTGTATCGACTTGACCCAGTATGGGCAGACACTCACTGAGCCACTTGTTCAGGTCTGCTTCCATTGATGCAGCATCCCGCTGGCCGTAGGGAACATTTTCGTATGTGTAGCAGGCCAATTCATATCCACTGTTTCGCAGGGCTGCAGCCACTTGAATGGCATCGCCCACAGCCTGGTTGTAGGCATCCAGACCGAAATCTTCTTCGGCACCGGAGTTGGTGCGGTAGCCAAACAGACCGTTATAACCGGTCAGGGCAAGCACAGCCTTCGCACCCTTATAGGAGAAATCCGGATGTGTCTGCACAAAATCATCCAAAATAGGTACAAGATCAAAATTACCTGTAATTGTCTGACCGCTGCGGTCAATGCGCTGACAAGTCACACTGCCGTCACTGTCAAGAACCAGTTTGCAGGCAAAACCTGCGCCATCTTTATCCGGGAGTTTATCTCCGTCGCCGTCAACAATGTAAATATTATAGTTTACATTGGTTTGGGTGAGCAGCAGGGGTTTTTTGCCTTCGGGCAGATACAAGGTCTTGGGCGCGTAGGATACAGTGCCGTTTGCGTCGGATGTGGCATACAAATCGCTCATACGGACCAGTACATAACCATTGCGGTAAAGTTCCTCAAGAATTCTGCTGAATTCAATTGTGGAAACATAGTTCCGGTTAAATGCTGTGCCGTACGTATTATGGGTAAAGGATTGCATGGGATCAGCCATCAGCATTTGGAAGGAAAGATTGACTACCTTACTGGGATCATCCCAGGCAACCAAAGAATCAATTTTTGCTTCATAATCTGAAAGCGCTTGCCCGATGGCAGGGTACTGACTCATATCCCCGGAAAAACTGTTCAAAACATTCACTGCGCCCTGATAATCGTATGCATTAAACAGTTGTTCTGCTTCCGTCAAAAGACGCTGAGATTCTGCAGAAAGCCGTGCCTGCTCTTCTTCCAGTGCAATGGAGGCGGCAATGCTGGAGGCTTCGTTATATCGTTTCTTCTGTACGCCTCGGACGATCGAGCCGATTATAAAGATCAGAATCATAATAATTGCCACAACGGCAATCACAAGGGGTAAGTAAGATTCCTTGAATATTTGTACTTTAGAGCGCTTTCTGCGTCTGGGAGTGACTTGACGGGAAGGCTGATTAAATTGTTCATCCATTTCGCAAAACCACCTTTCGCAACTTGTATATTCATTATATCCTTATTGCCGGAAAAAAGCAAGAATAATTACAGGTATTGCGAAACGCAAATCTTTGGGTTATAATGATAAAAAACAAAGAATCAGGAGAGAATATGGAAAAAATTACAAGTTTCACCATTGATCATAATTTGTTGCAGCCGGGTCTGTATGTTTCCCGTAAGGATCCGGTGGGCGATCAAACGGTTACTACTTTTGACCTGCGGATAACCGATCCCAATGCAGAACCGGTAATGAACACCGGAGAGATCCATACGATGGAACATCTGGCAGCAACATATTTACGCAATGAGCCCCAATGGAAAGATAAAGTCCTCTACTTTGGCCCAATGGGTTGCCGCACCGGTTTTTATTTGCTTTTAACAGGGGACTATACTTCCCGGGATGTATTGAAACTGGTGACAGATTGTTTCCGGTTCATAGCAAATTATTCCGATGAAATACCCGGCGCAACGGCTAAAGATTGCGGTAACTATCTGGATATGAATCTTCCTATGGCAAATTACTGGGGCAGACGCTATGCGTCACTGCTGGAGACCATAGAGGGTACCCGGCTTGTTTATCCGGAGTAAGGAGTCTATATGAAAAAACTTGGTATAATCGGCGCAATGGAAGTAGAGGTGCAGACCCTGAAAGAGAAACTGCAGGATCTGGAAATTACCCAAAAGGCATCAATGGTTTTCTATCAGGGAACACTGGAAAATCTGCCGGTGGTTGTGGTGCAATGCGGTGTAGGAAAGGTCAATGCTGCGTTGTGTGTTCAGATCTTATGCGATCTGTTTGGCGTGACCCATCTGGTCAATACCGGTGTGGCAGGTTCATTGTGTAATGATTTGGATATTGGGGATTTTGTAATCAGTCGGGATGCAATGTATCACGATTTCACTTGTCATATTCTCAATCCTGCATACTGTGTTGGTCAGGTCCCGGGAATGGATGTGCTGGCATTTCCTGCGGATCTGTTACTGGTGAATTACGCAATGGAGGCTGCACAACAGGTGTATCCGGATCACGCCCATATTGGAACAGTTGCCAGCGGCGACCAATTCGTTGCGGATAAATCCCATAAGGATCAGATCATTGCAGATACCCAGGCGATCTGTACAGAAATGGAAGGTTGTGCAGTTGCACACGCAGCTTGGAGAAATCAGGTGCCTTTTGTAATCATTCGGGCAATATCGGATAAAGCAGACGGTTCTGCCCATATGGACTATCCCACCTTTGAGGCGGCTGCAGCAGAGCGCTGTGCTAAGGTTACACAGCAACTGGCAAAAAAACTTAGCGAAATATAAAAACACCCGGGGTTGGGCTACGCTGCCCTTACCCGGATGTTTTTGCATATTGATAACTTTGCTCTGTTTTACTTTCCAATTGATAGGAAATTTCTTCTATGGTGTGGGATGCACTGTATTCTGAAGAAAAGGACAGGGGCAGCCCGGTGTATTTGTCTAAAGTCAAATAACACTGAATAGATTGTGTTTCATAATCAGAGGAAAGCGCGTGCAATACTTCCGAATCGTTGTATAAGGTGTTGCAAATATCGGAACATATTGCTTCTGCAAGGCCTTTTGAAGCCTGGAAAGTGAATTTTAATGTGCTATCTGTTTCTTCTGCAGTAACACCGGCAATGTGCTTTGGAAGCAAAATGTTTCCAACCAGCATATCCCCGCAGTAGGAACGCATTGCTGAAGCGTCAATGGCTTGGTTTCCTGGTTGCGGCGTGCCATCCACACAAATGCTGTATGTTCCGTTTTTGAAAGTTTCGATCTGGCGAATGTGGGTTGCTTCACCACCACGGCTTTGGTTGATCTGATCGATTTGTACATCCACAGAAGCATAAAGATCTTTCCCTGATCCACACATTGTGAGGCTGGATTTCTGGGTGCGGTGAATGGAAAATGTCTGGCAGTGGATGTTGGTTTGTGCGCTACTGTTTACGGTTTCTGCCTGCAGAAGATAACCGCAGGCTTGTTCCAGAAGTATTGGTGCATCAAAGTGCTCAATAGATATATAATCTTCAGTGTTTTCAGGGAAAGTCAGATCAAAACGACCGGTCATTAGAATTTTCGTATTTTTGGTGATTTTTGCAGTGCCGATTTCATAAGAGACCGTATAAACACTCTCTTTTAGAACACCCTCTGTATTGAGTATGGCATAGCCGGATGCATCGGAAAAAACTGCATCTGAAGGAAGTGACCAATCTTCTGCAGCGCTGGGCTGACGGAAGAAAATAACGGTGTTGCCGCCAATGGTAACATACTGAATATCTTTATATAGTGTATGGTCAAAGCAATCTGCCGGAGCATAGCGTCGGATAAATTCATCGCCGGAAACCGGGGAAGTAAAGCCGTTTTCCCCGATACTTAAATATCCCCTTCCGTTTTTATAATACTCCGAAAGGGTAACAGAAAGTGCACCAAAATCCTGCACTTCTACCAATGACAGTTGCATTGCCTCTTCCCCGGGGTTTTGAATGTTCAGCCGCTGGTGAGAAACACGGGTAAATTCCTGACCTTCTGCAGCGGTAATCTGTTCAGTAGCAACATAATAGGAGATCTTTTTTGAAGATTGAATGTTTTCTATCGCCTGTGAATAGAGAGAGACCGGATCAAGGGTAGGAGCAGCTGTATCGGCCTGATTTTGCTTATTACCGAAAATAAGACAAGCGGCAATCAAAATAACCACAATTGCAGCGGCAGCAATCAAAAGTGGTTTCTTTTCTTTCATCTTCATCCATCTCCTTTCAAGTTAGTAAATTCATTTTATCCTACAAATAGAACAAAGTCAAGAAATGCCCCGTTCACTCTCTGGGGCTCCGTTTAAAACGAAAATAAAAAGTGATTGACAAACAGCAAACAGGGGGTTATAATACTTAGGCGCACTTGCGAGAGTGTTGGAATGGTAGACAAGCACGTTTGAGGTGCGTGTGGTTTCGCCGTGTGGGTTCGAGTCCCATCTCTCGCACCAAGCAAAAGACCTGATTTGTCTATCTGGCAAATCAGGTCTTTTTGAATGATGATCATATACAGGAATATTTACCCGAAAAATGTAAGAGAAAGGGAGCACCAATATGACCCGATTTTTTGTGTCTCCGGTAGAATTTAGCAGCGATTTTATGGTTCTGACCGGTGAGAATGCCGCCCACGCAAAAGTACTGCGCCTGAAAAATGGTGAGCAGGTAATGGTCTGTGATGGGGAAGGCAGAGAGTGTATTTGTACGATCAGTGATGTAAGTCCCGGACAGATCAGTCTTGTGGTAGGCAACGTACAAAAATCATCCTCCGAGCCTGCTGTCAATGTCAGCATATATATGGCATTTCCCAAGGCGGATAAACTGGAGCATGTGATCCAGAAGGCAACGGAATTGGGCGCATACGAAATCGTAGCATTTCCCTCTGCCCGATGCGTTTCCCGTCCGGATGCGAAAAGTTTGCAGAAGAAACAGGAACGGTGGCAAAAAATTGCTGCATCCGCCAGCGAACAGTCCGGTAGAGGACATATTCCACAGGTGATTACCCTGGGAAGTTTCAATGAGGCAATTTCCCGGGCAATACAGGCGGATAAAGCAATTCTGTTTTATGAAAATGAACACGCAACAACCCTCCGGATGGCACTGGAAACAGGTGCATATCATTCTGTCAGTCTTCTCACCGGCCCGGAAGGTGGCTTGGAAAAGGTTGAAGTAGAGAAAGCCAGACAAGCAGGAATGGAGATCTGCACTTTGGGAAATCGCATCCTGCGCTGTGAAACAGCGCCACTTTGCGCTCTTTCCGCAGTAATGTATCACACAGGAGAGTTTTAATAATAAAAGGCACACGTTGGAAAGATACTCCGTTTGGAGCATCACGCCAATGTGCGCCTTTTATTTGTGATATTTTGTACCTGCCTGAATTGCTTCAGCGCGGTATAACTGTTCCAGAACCATAATTCTTGCCAAATGGTGGGGGAATGTCATAGGGCTCATAGAGAGTTGAAAGTCTGCAAGATCCTTTATTTTCTTGTGGATACCAAAAGAAGATCCAATTAAAAAACAGGCACTGCTTTTTCCGGATAGTTTGATGTCTTTCAGTTTCCCGGCAAGTTGTTCAGATGACAGCATTTTTCCTTCCGGTGTCAATGTGCAAAACCAGGCGCCTTTTGGAATTTTTCCAAGAATCAATTCAGACTCTTTTTCGAGACCGGCAGAAATCTGTGCGGGGGTGGGATTTTCGGGAAGACGGACTTCCGGCAGTTCCAGAAGGCGAAAACTGCAAAAACCCTTCATTCTTTTTTCATACTCATTTGCCGCGTTGATATAAAATGTTTCCTTTAATTTACCCATACAAATCAGTGTGATTTCAAACATTTTCCACCCTCCTGTCAGGAGGAGTATATCACGAAAGCAGAAAAAAAGCAATGAGAATAAAGTCGTTTTATGGTGCCAAACTATCCTAAAAGGAGGCTTTCTGATGGAAAAGAAGAAAAAAATCATTCAGACTGACCCACAGGGCAGTTACACCGGTCGTCCTGAGGACGAAATGGAAACACCTGTGCAGGATGCTGACGACCTTTAATGGGAAAATCGTCCGACCGACTGGTCGGACGATTGCTTATTTTTTTCGTTGTTCGTATTTCCTGCGTGTGGCCAAACCACCACGAATGTGACGCTGTGCTTTGTTTTTTTCTAAAACCTGCCGTGCTTGCAGATACAGCAGTTTGTTGTATTGTTTCAGTCTCTGGGAAAGATCCTTATGTACCGTTGATTTAGAAATGCCAAAATGCTGTGCGGCTGTCCGGACGGTTGCTCCGGTTTCAATGATATAGACAGCCAGTTGGCAGGCTCTTTTCTCGATCGTATCAGCCATAATTTCCCCTCCGATGCTGTTTGCTGCCAAGAAAAATTTATGAAGGCGGAGAGGGGATTATGTCTGTCCACAAAATTAAAGGAGTTAATAAATGCTTTACTTGACAGGTAGACAAATCATTAGTAAAATAATGAAAAAGTCGCAATTTAGAGAGGAGGCTGAATTATGCTTGAATCAAACAAGAAGACATTGAAAAATGTGCTCCTTGCAGCTGCAGTGCTGTTTGTTCTGCTCTGGTTATTTAAGGGAACGGGTAGTACAAATAATGTTTTCCAAATGATCAAAAATGTGTTGTCGCCTTTTATATCCGGTGCGGCAATCGCTTTTGTATTTAATGTGCCAATGCGGGCGATTGAGAATCAACTAAAAGGTGTGAAGAGGCTCAAACTTCGCCGAACCTTTGCAATTCTTTTGACCTTGGTCGCATTTTTGCTGATTTTAGCTGTGGTCTGTTTGTTGCTGATCCCGCAGCTTGCAAAGACCATTGATTCCTTAATTCCTTCTTTGCAGAATTTTGCAGGAAATATGAGTACCAACACTAAGGAATTCCTCGCAAAAAATCCGGATATTGAACAGTGGATCATCAATAATACAGATATGGAGAAACTGGATTGGGCAAGCCTCCTGCAACAGGGAGCCTCGGTTTTGGGAAATCGGTTTTCTTCGATTATTGCCGGTGCGGTCTCTGCAATTGGAAGTGTTACCAATGCGCTTGTAAATGTTGTGATCGCGTTGGTATTTGCCGTGTATTCTCTGTATCAGAAAGAAAACCTTGCCCGACAGGGAAGAAGACTTCTGTATTCCTTCCTGTCCGAAAAAAATGCTGACTATATTGTCCATATTTTCCGGCTTTCCAATTCTACTTTTTCCAATTTCCTGTCTGGTCAGTGCGTTGAAGTATGCATATTAGGCAGTATGTTCGCCATTGTAATGGCAATCTTCCGTATGCCTTATATACCTCTTGTTAGCGTTCTGGTTGCAGTGACAGCATTTATACCGGTTGTTGGCTCTTTTATTGGTTGTTTCGTTGGTGCATTTTTAATAATGGTTAATGATCCGATCCAAGCAATTTGGTTTATTGCAATGTTCCTGGTGATTCAGCAGATTGAAAACAATCTGATTTACCCCAGAGTTGTGGGATCTTCCATTGGATTGCCAGGTATGTGGGTGCTGTTTTCAGTTGCAGTGGGCGCCAGATTGATGGGTATTGCCGGTATGTTTTTGATGATTCCTGTGGCTTCTGTTGTATATACCTTGCTCCGGGACTATGCAAATAATCGCCTGGGAGAAACAGATATTCCTGCTGAAAAATTGACGCCCCAATCTCCCGATTTGCGTTCACCTTTCCGAGAGCGATTGAAATTTAATAGAAAGAAACGCAAAAATTCACAAAACGATAAAAAATAATGAAAACCTCCGGCTTGGGCAGTTCTTGCGCCATAGCCGGAGGTTTTATTTGTTATGGATCTACAGAACGGTAGAGGGGAACTTTGCTCTCGCTGGAGGGGGGATACCCAAAGAAATTTTTGTAATCCCGATAGAAGGTGGAGTAATCTGAAAAACCGCATCTGGAACAAGCTTCAATTGGTTTATATCCCATTCTCAGATCCCGCTGAGCAAGCAGCAGCTTTTTGCGAACAATATATTTTTTTGGCGTTGTATTCAAATGCTTTACAAACAGATGATATAAGTGACTTCTTGTAATAAACAGTTGGGCCGCCACTTTGTCGATAATCAGCCGATCTGTAATATGCGCATTGATATATTCCGTCGCTTTTGCAATCGTGGTCTGTTTTGTCATAGACTTGATCTGCGTCAGGGATTTGGCTGCGTAGAGAATGTGATATATGAGTTCCTGAATTGTGTTTTGCATCAGAACTTGCGATGATTGTGTATCAAATGCATCGCAGTAAAAGCGCATTTTTTCAAAGAGGCTGTTGGTCAATGGACTATCCTTCAGATCAAGCACATCCAAGTCTTCAGGGATTTGTTCCAGAAGATCCTCCGGTATAATTGATCCATCGAAATGGATCCGATAACGTTCGTAGGGTTCGATGGCGTTAAAAGAGATGGAATGGATCACAGAAGGTCTGGTAATCAGCAATGTATCTTTACCGACTTTGTAAATCTTGTTGTCCACAATGTAACTGATATCACCGGATTTTACAAGGATGATTTCCCAATACCGATGCGTATGAGGAACAAAGGGGAGAGTACGGTTTGATGTGTTGTGGGAAACGAATAGATTGTCAGAAACATAGTTAAAAAAACGCATCCGCAACCGTCCTCCCTTGCGTATCATTATGTTGTGATGGTAAAGGTTTGTTCGTTTGCCAGCATACCGTTAAAGTAGATGCTGATTGTGTAATTACCCGCAGTATCCGGCATGTTGGGGATATCCAGTTTGCAGTAGCCCAGACTGTTCCACAGTTGTGTCCAGGAGTAAGACTGACCAGCAATGCTTATAACCTTTCCACTGGCATCCCGAATTACATAGGAAACGGATGTGGAAGAGGTGGCTCTTCTGCTGGTTGTGCTTGTGCCGAGACGAACGATGAAGGCAGCATCCTGGCTGGCAGTGAAGGTCGTGGCATACTCTGCATTGGGATATCGGCCATTAGACCAGTTGGTAGCGTGACACATACGGAAATTCAGATTAGAACGGTTAACCCGCTCAGAATTATAAGTGCCGGTAAAATCCGTTGCTTCCGGAATGTCGCAATGGATTTGACCGCCCAGGAGCACATTTCCACTGCTGTCCTGCAGGGAAATATTGTAAGCACAACCGGGAATTACAGGGGAAATCTGCGCGGAATTTTTGGTGCAGTTAACAGTGGATTTAATATCTGTTCCTTCCACTTGATAGTGCAGGACCCAGCCACTTTCGGGAATGTCCTGACTTGTGTTCCAACTTAAGTTGATTCCAGAAGCGGTAACACTGTCTGCCTTCAGGTTGGTGACCGTTACGGAATTTTCAGGCACATAGACCCGCTGACTGACACTCATACCCGCTGCAACAACTTCCACGGTGAAAGCGTTTGTATGGTCCAAATTTTCAAATACTGCCGAGGTGTCCGGCGTGATAAGCGTCTCGTTGTAGTCAGCATTGTTGTAACAACGAACGGTCCAGCTGTCAATGGTTGTATCAGCCGGTGCAGACCAGGTGGCGGTTAGTTTGTTGTCTACGCAACTGTTTACCTGCAAATTCTCTGCAAAAACAAGATTGCTTGCCGTGTAGGTGATTTCCTCAATGCCTGTCAGATAGAGATCTGCATCAGCAGACAGTGTGAATGTGTATTCTTTACCAACAGACAGGTTTGTTAATGTGACCGTATGGGCTGAGAAAGAAACGCTTTGTTCTTCTTCGCCTTCAGCACGATAGGTAATCGTCCAGTTCTCTGTATCCTTGCCATCGACAGTAAAACTCAAAATCACACTGCCGTCTTCAGAACCGGTTACTGCAGTGAACTGCACCACGGTGGTTTGAACCGGGGTGGAGTAAGAAGTGGATGTCTGTCCGGTCAGCTTGTGAAAACCATCGATCTGCACATAGATGTTGTATCCGGTGTCCGGAATCAAATTGGTAAATACGGCTTTGCCATCGGATACAGGTGCGGGAATTTGATTGCCGTATGCATCGGCACAGATAACGGTGAGCTTGCTCTCGTCAATATGGGAATTTACATAGACGGTCAGTTCATCCTCGTTACCGCTTGTGACCACGGATTCAATAGGCTGGAGGTAGTAATTGATGTAGTAATAAACACCACCTGCCAAAAGAGCAAGGGCAATCAGTACCGGAATCACTACACGAAGCCATTTGCCGGAAGACTTCTTCTTTTCCTTAGGCTCCTGCTGGGGTGTTTCCACAGAATCATCCTGATCCTCGTCTGTTTCTTCTTCTGATTCAATGACTTCTTCCGGTTCTTCGGTGATGTCCACATCTGCATCAGAGGGCTCGATCACTTCGGGAACTTCCGGCTCCGGAATGACGATCTCAACCGGTTCCGGTGCAACCACAGGCTCGGGAACGGAAAGGTCGGCCAGTTCATCTGCCTGTGCAAGAATCTGAGAAGTTTCATCAGAAAGGGTCTCGTAGGAAATTTCGGTATCTTCCTGTTCTAATTCGATATCGTTAGATTCGAGACTTTCCAGGAAAGAGAGATTTCCGTCCGGATCTTCCTGGTAAACGGTCTCAGACTCGGAAGGTACATCTTCCGTCTGAGCAGGTATTTCCACTTCAGGTTCTGAAGTTTCCTCGATTTCTTCTGTTTCTACCGGTTCTATTGCATCAACCGGTTCTTCAGCAGTTTCAATTTCGGGGATTTCCACATCTTTGATTACGGGTAGAGGGGGGACAATGGGGGTATCGTTTGCACCGTTTCGCTGCATATAACCCACCAAAGCCTGTCCCATTTCCACAGGATCCTGCCAACGGTCTGCAGGGTCGGGGGCACAGGCCTTGAGAATAATTTCCGACATTTCATAATCTGCAAACATCGGGGCGGCAAAAACTTCGTTGGGTGCGGTATCGCCGGTGAAGGGAAGTTCGCCATTGTTGTATGCCTGATACAGGATCAGACCCAAAGCATATACATCCAATTTGTCATTCAGAGAAGAAAATGCATCTGCGATTTCCGGTGCGGTATAAGCACTGCGGTATTTATCCGGCAGGGATGCATATTTCAGCCCATCCAGACGCACAAAACCCACATCACCGATTTTGAAATTTTGCTCAGTGGTTACAAAAATATTGTTGGGCTTCAGGTCAATACAAAGATAGCCGGAACGGCGACACACAGCAAGCGCAGCACACAGGTCCAGACCCAGATTGATTGCACCCAGGTGTGTCATAGGATTGCGTACAAAATGCTTTGTCAGTGTACGACGGTAGGGACTAAGCAAATAAACATCGTAGCCGGTCTGATCGTCCATAGGAACGACCTGCAAGTCTTCGTAGGAAACAAAGCCTTCCAGTTCAGAAAGTTTCTGCAGAGTTTTTACTTCCGCAACGGTTTCATCAGCCAGGGTCTTAAAATACGCCAAAGCAGACTCAGCATCCGGATAAGCGCCGGTCAAAAGCAGCGCATCCAACTGGGTCTGGGAAGATGGAATAGAAATAATTTTAACTATGTATTTGTCGTCCGAATCGTTTTTCATTGCAGGACAGCAGCGAACACCGTGATGATCGCTAATGGGGTCTCCCATTGCAAAATGATCGAGCATTGGCGAAATCAGTTTCGGTTCTGACATACAAATCGCCTCCTTTTTACATTCCTATATATCATAAAATATATTTTCAAAAAAAGCAACATCTTTATGGTTGTTTTATTCATCAGAAAATGCTATAATTAGCAAAAAGGTGTGGTTCAATGTTCCATACCGGACAGGAGGGCAATATGAGTAAGATTATTTGTGAGGTTTGCGGTACATCTTATCCGGACACTACAGTGCAATGTCCCATTTGCGGATGTGTGCGCCCCGGTAATGCACATAGTGTTTCCGGCAATCAAAAGGGAAATGATAATGGTGGCTATACTTATGTAAAGGGCGGTCGTTTTTCAAAATCCAATGTAAAAAAGCGCGGCGGCGCACAGGTTGCTGTTGGTGGCAATGACGATAAGAACAGCAACAGAGGATTGGTAATCACAGCAATTATTCTGTTTTTGGCAATTGTTGCTGTTGTTGCTTATATTCTCATTCGCTTGTTGTTGCCGACTGGGGGAAATACGAATGAAACAAATCCCCAAAACACCGCTCCTGCACAGTCTGTGATAGATACACAGCCAGTTCGCATACCTTGTAGTTCCCTGAAATTGGAAGCCGATCTGATCACATTGGATAAAGAAGGCGCGGCCTGGATGATCGCTGCCCAGACAAATCCTGCAAATACGACCGATCCGGTCACATTTACCAGCAGTGATGAAACCGTTGCAAAGGTGGATGCAAAGGGCAAAGTAACCGCAGTAGGTCCCGGCCAGGCAATCGTGACAGTTACCTGCGGTGAAAAAACGGTTGTTTGTACGGTAGAATGTACATTTAACCTGCCAACGGAGGAAACAACCGTTCCGGAAGAAACCACAGTCCCTGAGGAAGAATTTGTACTCAACCGGAAGGATATTACATTTGGCAATAAGGGAGACACCTGGATGATCTATAGCGGAAGCCTCAGCCCCACACAGATCAAATGGTCTTCCGATAATGAATCTGTTGCGACTATTGAAAACGGCAAGGTAACGGCTGTAGGTGGCGGTACGACAACCGTCTACGGTGAGTATAAGGAGCAGAAGGTCAGTTGTATCATTCGTTGCGATTTTGAAACATCCGGTGACTCCGGTGTCAGCGGTAGCGGTGGTGTATACGAAGACGGTGGCGGCACCTCTGAAGATGGAGGAAATTCATCTACCAGCGGTAACTATCACCTGAAGAACTTGTTCGGAGGAAATGCTTCGGATGTAACACTGCCTGTGGGAGATGGATTTACTTTGAGTCTTGTGGACGAAAATGATAAGGCAGTCTCTGGTGCGATATGGTCTGTTAGTGACAGTTCTGTGTGTTCGGTTTCCAACGGTACAGTCACTGCCCTGAAATCCGGTACCGTAAAAGTCACGGCTACCTATAATGGACAAACCTATACCTGCATTGTTCGTGTTCCTTAAGTAACATAACAGCGGCAGAACCTTTCCGTGGTTCTGCCGCTGCGTTGCTTATTCGCTGTCGATACAGCAGTCGTTCTTTTTGCGAAACAGCAGACTGATACACCACAGACCTGCCAGTGCAATCACTGAATAGATGATTCGGCTGATTACTGCGTCCTGTCCGCCAAAGATCCACGCCACCAGATCAAATTGGAAAATACCCACAAGACCCCAGTTGATTGAGCCAATGATCGAGAGAATGAGTGCCAATGTGTCCATAATTACACCTCCATAAAATGCCGATAAACAATACACGATCCATGCGTGTATGTTCACCGTTTACTGGATATTGCTAGTATGTCTGCTTGAAGAAGAAATATACATTGCAGGTTGCAAAAACAGCCATCATTCGTTATAATAATTTAAACTAATAATAAATACCGGAAGGAAAAAATAATGGTTACACTATATGAAGGTGCCTATGCAAAGGTTAATTTGACGCTGGATGTGCTGGGCAAACGCCCGGACGGATATCACGATCTGAAAAGCGTTATGCAAACAATTTCTATCCGTGATGATATTGAAATCGATCTGGATACAGGCAAACCCTGGGTACTGCGTTGTGATAAAGAAGGCATACCTACAGATGAGCGAAATCTTGCCTGGAAAGCAGCGAAGGTTTTTTTTGACACCGTCAAAAAAGACCCCAACGGACTGGAGATCCGGATCACAAAAAGAATTCCCTCAGAGGCGGGCTTGGGCGGTGGCAGTGCCGATGCTGCAGCCGTTCTGCGGGCATTAAACCGCCATTACGGTGAACCTTTATCCATTATGGCATTGGCAGAATTGGGCGCTCTGGTGGGTAGCGATGTGCCTTTCTGCACGCTTTGCGGCACTGCGATGGCAGAAGGCAGGGGAGAACGACTTCGAAAACTGCCGGACTTGCCGGATTGCTGTTTTGTGGTTTGCAAGCCGAATTTTTCTTCTTCCACACCGGAACTGTACCGGAAGTTAGATCAGACGCAGATTGCAAAAAGACCGGATCACCAGGCAATGGAAAGCGCTTTGCTTGCCGGAGATCTGGGAAAAATTGCAGAAAACATTTTCAATGTTTTCGATCCGGTGGTAACGGAAGAACATCTGGAACTAAACTATATTAAATCAATTTTCAATAGTTATGGTGCAGTGGCCTACCAAATGACGGGATCTGGTTCTGCGGTGTTTGCCATAGTGCCGGACTTTGAATTTGCAGCGGTCATTTGTAGTATGCTCAAGGATAACTATCCGGATGTATTTATTGCAAAGCCTGTATAAATATGCCAAATACCGTCCATACTGATAGTAGTTCAGTAAGGACGGTGTTTTTTATGAGAAAAATCCTGAAATGGGGCTGCATTGCCGCAATTGCATATTTTCTGATCTATTCCACAGGTCTATTGTCGGACAATGCACAACTGAAGAACAACTTGATCCGTATGCATATTGTGGCAAACTCTGACTCTCAGGAAGACCAGGAGGTCAAACTGAAAGTCAAGGATGCCATTGTATCCTATTTAGAGCCTGCAATGGAGAAAATTACGAACAAAGAAGATGCCTGGCAGTATATCAGCGAAAATCTCCACAATCTGGAAGATAAGGCAAATCAGGTATTAAAAGATCTGGGTCAAAAAGTAACTGCAACCGTAAAATTGACGCGGGAAGAATTTGACAAGCGGGAGTATGATACATTTTCACTGCCTTCCGGTGTTTATGATTCCCTTCGGGTCCAGATCGGCGCAGGGGAAGGGAAGAATTGGTGGTGCGTTGCATTTCCAACTCTTTGTATGCCTGCCACAACAGATGAATTTTCTGATACTGCAGTATCTTCCGGATTTTCGGATCCACTGGTAAATACCCTTGCAGAGGAAAAAGAATACCAGGTTCGTTTCTTCTTTCTGGATTTGATTGGTAAAGTAGAAAAAATTTTTCAATAGACCTGTTTTTCGGACAGAATCTGTGTTAGTATAAGAAGCAGAAAGAAACACAGGAGGAACACAAATGCTAACACTGGTATACGGCACTGACTGGGTGGCAAACCGTGATGTACTTCTTAATAGGATCGCACAGGATGTTCACTGCCAGCAGGGTGGGCGGATTTTAATGGTTCCGGAACTAATCAGTCATGATACGGAGCGCAGACTTTGCGCTGCAGCGGGGGATACTGCCAGTCGTTTTGCGGAAGTGCTTTCCTTCTCGCGCCTGGTGGGCAGAGTGATGAGTGCGGCTGGTCGCGGTATCCAGCCTTGTCTGGATAATGGCGGGCGCGTTGCCGCAATGGCAGCGGCGGCAAGAAATCTTCACGGCCAGTTAAAAGCCTATGCATCTGTGGCAACAAAACCGGAATTTCTTACCAGCCTTGTTGACGCAGTGGATGAATGGAAGCGTTGTTGCATTACTGCAGACGATTTGATGCTTGCTTCTAAGAAAACAGAGGGTAGTTTTGCCCAAAAACTGGAAGAATTGGCACTCCTTCTGGAAAGTTACGATGCACTGTGTTTGCAGGGAAAACGGGATCCCAGAGATCAGATGACCTGGCTTTTAGATCAACTGGAAGATAGTGATTTTGCGGAAAACCATACATTTTACATAGATGGTTTTCCGGATTTTACCCGTCAGCATACGGAAATTCTAAAGCATTTTATTCTGAATTCTCCCAATGTTATCATTAGTGTAAACTGCGATACACCCGGTTCATCACTGCCTGGATTTGAAAAAGCGGGCGAGACTGCAGCAGAACTAATTCGTTTTGCAAAGGATTTTGGTGTTGCGGTGGAATTAAGTCCTGTTGAGCCTATGAATACACCGGTTAGAACAGTGCATTCGTTGCTGTTTCAGGGGAATATTACGCCCCAGCCACAAATCCCTTTGCGGGTTTACAGTGCCGATTCTGTATATCAGGAGTGTGTTGCCGCTGCCGATGAGATTTTGTCATTGGTTCGCAGTGGTGTTCGCTACCGTCAAATCAGTGTGGTCTGTTCCAATATGAATACTTACCGCAGTGCGATACGGACAGTGTTTGAGCGTTGTAAAATCCCAGTCTACCTGTCGGGAACAGAGAACATTCTGGAGCGACCGGTTATTACCACTGTGCTGTCTGCAATGGATGCCGCCCTGGGTGGCTTTGAGCAGCGGGATGTGGTTCGGTATATGAAATCGATGCTTTCCCCGCTGGAGCTGGATATGTGCGATCGTCTGGAAAACTATGGAATCCTCTGGAATATCAGAGGCAACCGCTATCTTCAGCCCTGGACAAATCATCCGGAGGAATTGGGCGGTAAATGGACAGACGAGGCAATTCATTCCCTTGCTGAACTCAATAGCGCCAGGGAATTAGCAATAGCACCGTTAGGTCAGTTGCAGAAGGATTTCCACGATGCCAAAGATTTACGGCAACAGGTTCAGGCGCTATACGCATTTCTGGATCGAATCAATCTTGCCCAGAGGTTATCTGAACTTTCCGGAAAACTGGAAGCATCCGGCGAAATGGAAAATGCACAGGTCTTGGGTCAACTTTGGGAAATTCTGCTGACAGCACTGGAACAGATGTATGATATCTTGGGTCAGACTGTCTGGGACGCGGAGACCTTTACAAGACTGTTAAGACTCCTTTTGAGTCAGTATGATGTGGGTACGATCCCAACGGTACTGGATTCTGTAATGGTAGGTCCTGTGAGTGCAATGCGCTGTCAGCAATCAGACCACCTGATTGTTTTAGGGGTGCTGGAAGGCGCTATGCCGGGTTATACCGGCACCACCGGTGTTCTGACAGATCGGGAGCGAATTCAACTGCGTCAGATGGGCGTTCCTCTGACAGGCGGTTCTTTAGAAGGTATTCAGGCAGAATTTGCAGAAATTTACGGTGTGTTCTGCGGCGCCAGGAAGTCGATTACAGTGTCTTGTCCCCCCGGTCAGCCTTCATTCCTTTTCCGCCGCCTGCGCCAGTTGGCGGGCAGGGAAGCGCAGATCGACCATATTCTGGGTGCAGCCCGGGCAGATAAATGGGAAGCAGCCGCATTTCTTGCTGGATACTGCGATGAAGGTTCTGCCATTGATCTGGGCTTAAAGAACCAGTATACGGAAATTCAGGAAAAGAAAAATTATGAATTTGGTACTGTGGACAGGGAGAATATTCAAAAACTCTATGGATCAAAGCTCTACCTTTCTGCATCTCAGGTGGACCGATTGGCAGAGTGCCGGTTTTCCTATTTTCTCCAATATGGCCTGCGCCTGAAAGAGAGGAAAAGTGCATCCGTAGACCCGGCAGAATTTGGTTCCTTTGTCCATGCAGTGCTGGAAAAGACCGGTCGGGAAATAAGTGAATTGGGCGGATTTAAGAATGTCTCCATGGAACAGACGCTGGACATTTCAGCTAAGTACGCCCGGGAATATGCCCAGGAACGGTTTTCGGAACTGGACAGTCAGCGCATAGGTTACCTGTTTAATAGAAACGGTCAGGAACTGGAAATGGTCGTGCAGGAACTTTGGCAGGAACTTCAGTTGTCCCGGTTTGTGCCGATCGGTTACGAAATTAAATTCGGTGACGGCGGTCAGTTGCAGGCAGTGGAGATATCCGGTCAGGATATGCAGGCACGACTGCGGGGGTATGTGGATCGGGTGGATGTGTGGCAGGAAGATGGTCAAAATTATTTCCGGGTCGTTGACTATAAAACCGGAAAGAAAGACTTTGACTATTGTGATGTGTTCAACGGACTGGGACTGCAGATGCTTTTGTATTTATTTGCATTGCAGGACAACGGGGAAGACTTGTTGGGAGATTCTCCCACACCTGCCGGTGTGCAGTATTTTCCTGCCCGTGTGCCAATGATTACCGCAAAGGGCGTTATGACAGATGAAGAAGCGGAGATCGCCAGAGAAAAGGAATGGAAGCGAAAAGGTCTGCTACTTTCTGATGAAGATGTGCTTCAGGCAATGGAGCCGGGGGATAAACCCAAACGCCTTTCTTATTCCCGGAATAAAGAGGGTGTTATTTCCGGAGATATTGCATCCAGGGAACAGTTTGCCCAGTTAAAGGCGTATTTGTTCCGTCTCCTTGGAAAAATGGTTGATGAGATCGCATCCGGTGCAGTCAAACCAAATCCATATACAAGGGGAAGCAGTCATAATGCCTGTACGTTCTGCCCCTTTGGAGAAGTTTGCCATAAGAATGAAGTGGATGGGCGGAGAAATTATAAAGCAATGACCGCAGACTGGTTCTGGAAGGAAGTGGAAAAGGAGATGAGCGACCGTGGCTGAAGAATTAACAAAAGAACAAAGACAAGCAGTTGAGGACAGGGGCGGCAAACTCCTGGTTTCTGCGGCAGCCGGTTCCGGTAAAACAAAAGTTTTGGTGGATCGCTTACTTAGTTATGTTATGGATCCCAATGATCCTGCCAATCTGGATGAATTTCTGATTATTACATTTACAAAGGCTGCAGCGGCGGAATTGCGGGGTAAGATTGCTGCAAAACTGACGGAAAAAATCGCCCAGCAACCCAATAACCGCCATTTGCATCAACAGATCCAGCGCCTGTATCTGGCGAAGATCTCAACAGTCCATTCTTTCTGTGCAGATGTATTGCGAGAGTACGCATATCGCCTGGATCTTTCCACAGATTTTCGTGTGGGAGACGAAAAAGAATGTATGCAACTGCAAATCCAGGCGATGGAACAGATGCTGGATGAAGCCTATGAGCAGGCAGATCAGGACGCAGATTTTCGTGCTTTTGTGGATACCCAGGGCTTGGGCAGAGATGACCGCCAGATCCCCCAGATCCTGATGAAGGTCTATCACAGTTCCAAGTGCCATCTTAATCCGGAAGAATGGCTGTCCTGGTGTGTTTCGTCTGTGGATACAAACGGGCTTGAGGATGCTTCTCAGACGGTCTGGGGCGCGTATTTGATTCAAGATCTGCACAGATATTTGGATATGAATATCCGGGCGTTTAAAGAATGTGTGCAAAGAGCAGTTGCTTCCGGTGGTATGGAAAAACCGCTGGCCATTCTGGAGGATAACTTAGCGCAACTGATCTATCTGCGTGAAAGCCGCACCTGGGAGGAAATTGTTGCCCGCAAGGATTATAAATTTGGCACACTTTCCTTTAATAAAAAATGCACAGATCCGGAACTCAATGAGCAGATCAAAGCAGTAAGAAACGCCTGTAAAAAAGGACTGGCTAAACGCCTGGACAGTTTTACAGACAACAGCAAACAAGTGCTGACGGATTTACAGAATGTTGCAGTTGCGGCCAGAGGACTTGTGAGCCTTGTCAGAAAATTTGATCAGACTTACGATAAGTTAAAACGCAGCCGCCGTCTATTGGATTTTGGAGATCTGGAACATAAAATGCTGGATCTGCTTTTGGGAAAAAACAGGTCCACCCCCACATCTGCGGCAGTAGAAATCGGTTCCCGCTTCCGGGAAGTTATGGTTGACGAGTATCAGGATACCAATGGAGTGCAGGATGCGATTTTCGGTGCATTAACCGCTAAACGGCAAAATTGTTTTATGGTTGGCGATGTGAAACAGTCGATCTATCAGTTCCGGGAAGCAGATCCGGGGATCTTCATCAAAAAGTACAATGAGTATGTGCCTGCGATTGACGCCAAAAGCGGACAGGGGAGAAAGGTGCTGCTTAGCAAGAACTTCCGTTCCGGAGACGAAGTGATCCAGGCAGTGAACGATGTGTTTTCCCAATGTATGTCTAAGCGGGTTGGCGGTCTTGTGTATGGGGATGAAGAAATGCTCCGTGAGGGCGTTGCCCATATTTCGCTGAATGAAACGGCAGTGGAACTGTATGGAATTGAGGTTCAGTCTGATACCTATCCAGAGGAGGCAGATTTTGCGGCACAACGAATTGAGGAATTGTTAGACGGCACTCATATGATTCGCAACGGCAATGTCCTGCGCCCGATTCGCCCGGAAGATATTGTGATTTTATTGCGTGCACATAATTCTGTTGGTCATTATTTTCGCTATGCCTTGGAAAGAAGGGGGATTGCCTGCATTGCCAGCGGCAGTAAAGACTTGCTGCAAACGGAAGAGGTGGCACTGCTGTGGTCTATCCTGAAGGTGATTGCCAATCCCTTGCAAGATATACCCCTTGCAGCTGTGTTGATGAGTCGTTTGTTCGGCTTTACGGCTGACGATATGGCGGCAATCCGCAGTTCTGACCGCAATCATAATCTGTATTTTGCTTTGCATAGTGTTCCAAAGGCAAAGAAGTTTTGTGATATTCTGGATCAACTTCGTATGGATGCAGGAATGAAGCATGTGCCTGAACTGTTGGAGAAAATATTCCTGCTTACCGGATTGGATACGCTTTATTCCGCACTGGAGGACGGCGCGGAGCGCACAGAGAATTTGCAAACCTTCTGCCAATATGTATCAAACTATAATGCTGGTGGAGGTCGGGATCTGGGTCAACTGCTGGAGCATTTGGATGTAATGTGCGAAAAAGGCCTGAAAATCGAAACGGAAAATCAACTTCCCGGATATGTATCCATTATGAGTATACATAAATCAAAGGGTCTTGAATTTCCTGTGGTGTTTCTTTGTGGACTTTCCCGCAATTTCAATCAGGAAAGTGTTCGCGAGCAGGTGTTGTGTGACCGGGATCTGGGACTTGGTCTTAATTGTGTGGAAAACAGACAGCGCATTCGTTATCCGTCTATTGCCAAGCGGGCAATTGCTGCGAAAACCATTACGGACAGCATTAGTGAAGAAATGCGTGTTTTGTATGTGGCAATGACCCGGGCCAGGGACCGCCTGATTATGACTTATGCAGTGAAAAACTTAGAAGAGGATCTGCAGGATATTGTACAGCGATCCCAGATTTCCGATAAAGAACTGTTGACCGGCGAAGTCGGTTGTCCGGGAGAATGGGTCATTCAAACGGCAATGAGCCGAACAGAGGCAGGAGAATTTTTTAATTTGGGTGGACATCCGCCTTATGCATCCCTTCGTGAGCCGTTGTGGCTGATAAAGGTAGTAGCGGCAGAAAACACGATTTCCGGGGCATCAGAAGGGGAGTTTACACCGGAGGGCGTATCCCCACAGACCGTTGAAAGGCTCAGAAAAGATCTTTCTTTTGTATATGCTCACATCTTGGCAACGCAGACTCCGTCTAAACAGACTGCGACCCAGTTGAAGGGCAGAATGAAAGATCAGGAAGCCGCAGAAAACACACCCCAGCACCATGGTTTGGTGACATTCCGAAAGCCGTCCTTTGCGAAGGAAATTAACAGAGGGCTGGAATACGGAAATGCCCACCATATTCTGATGCAGCATATCCGTTACGACTGCTGTTGCGATGAAACAGGGATTTACAATGAGATCCAACGATTAAAAACGCAAGGATTGCTCACAGATGCGCAGTCAAAACTGATCAATCCTCAGCAGATCCTTTCCTTTTTCCGGACAGAACTGGGAGAAAAACTGCGTACAAGTCAGAATGTAATCCGGGAATTTAAGTTCTCTATTTTGGACGATGGATCCAATTATGCGCCCGGTATGAAAGACGAGCAAGTGTTGTTGCAGGGCGTTGTTGACTGTGCGCTGATAGAGCCGGATGGGATTACCGCAATTGATTATAAGACAAATTTTGTTACTGAGGATTCCATTGACAAAGTGGCAGAACAGTACCGCAGTCAGGTGCGGGTGTATTCGGATGCGCTGGAGCGGATCTATGAAAAGCCCGTAAAATCAGCACAGCTATATTTCTTCCGGTTAAATCGTTTTGTGTCAATTAAGTAGACGAAGGGCGTGGTGTGAATGCACCACGCCCTTTTGCAATTAGTAGCGGTTCTGGTTGTTGTTCTGGTTCTGATTCTGGTTGTTGTTCTGGTTCTGATTCTGGTTGTTGTTCTGGTTCTGATTCTTGTTCTGGTTGTTATTCTGGTTCTGGTTGTTATTCTGATTTTTGTTCTGGTTATTCATATTTGCAATCCTCCTGTAATTCCTGCGGTCTTGCCGCTGAAATTAGATTGCCCAAATTATCAGGATTTATCCTTCGCCTTAAAAATAAGACTGACAACCAGTCCGGCAGTGATTGCGGCAGTGATACCGCCGGCAGTGGCTTTAATGCCGCCAATCAGCACGCCAAGAAACCCCTGTTCGTCCACGGCTTCCCGAACACCCTTTGCCAGATTATATCCAAAACCTGTCAAAGGTACGGTTGCTCCTGCACCTGCAAATTCTACAAGGGCTTCATAAACACCGATTGCTCCTAAAAATACACCTGCGACCACATAACTAACCAAAATTCTTGCAGGAGTGAGTTTGGTTTTGTCAATGAGAATTTGTCCAATCAGACAAAGGATTCCTCCAATCAAAAAGGCTTTCAAATAGTCCATTTGTTAACCTCCTGTTATAGATACTGCGTGACAAACACCGGGAATGGGCAGACCTTGCTGAGTAGAAGTGGGGGAAAGCAATGCACCGGTACCGCAGAATAGTATTTTTTTCATTTTTCTTAGTTTGAGTTTGTTAAGAAGATACCCACACAGAGTGATGGCACTGCAACCACACCCGGAACCGCCGGAATGAACATCCTGTTCCAGCACATCGAAAACCAGAGTACCACAGTCTGCTAACTTGCCGCCGATGCCCAAACCCTCCCGCTGTGCCAGTGACAGGAGGACTTCTTTACCCAATTGTCCCAGATCGCCGGTTACGATCAGGTCGTAGTCGTCGGCACTTACTTTCAGATCTTCGAAATGCGCCCGGATGGTAGACAGAGCGGCCGGTGCCATCGCCGCACCCATATTATTTGCGTCTTTGATCCCCAAATCCGTCACCGTTCCAACGGTGCAAGCGGTAATTTTTGGACCTTTGCCTGTGTTTGAAACCAATGCAGCCCCGGAACCTGTGACAGTCCATTGAGCAGTCGGTGTGCGCTGACCGCCGTATCCCAGCGGAAAGCGGTATTGCCGCTCTGAGGAGGCAAAATGGGAAGATGTCATTGCAACAACCTGATCAAAAAAACCGCCTCCCACCGCCATTGCTGCCATTAAAAGACTTTCTGCCATTGTGGAACAGGCTCCATACAGTCCCAAATGTGGAATGTTCATATTTCTAAGGGAAAAGGAAGAGCCGATACACTGATTAAGCAGGTCACCGCTAAATACCAGCCCAAAATCCCGCGTGGACATATTTGCTTTTTCCGCAAGTTTATTCAGGGCCAATGCCTGCATTTGCTTTTCTGCCTGTTCCCAGGTCTTTTGCCCAAAATAGGAGTCCCTTTCTACAATGTCGAAGTAGGTTTTCAGGGGCCCTTCCGATTCTTTTTTTCCGGCAACACTAGCCCAGGCGGTGATCACAGGAGGCACAGAAAGAATGAAACTCTGCTTGCCCTTTTTTTGACTTGTCACGATAACACCTTCTTTGCTTTTTGCTAGTATGTGCCGGAATTGACTCTTTATAACAAAATAAGTGCAGCACAAAATGTGCTGCACTTACTGAATTATTTACCAGCCAATGCTCTTTCCAGCCATACACAGCCGAAATCCAGTGCGGTGTAAAGACCTGCTTTTTCGCCTTTCTTGACTACACGGTCTCGGCTTTTAGCGGTGGGATCGGTCAGTTGCAACTGAACGGAAACTCGGGTGGCAATTTGAGTATCGTTTACAGTCTTTGTTTCCAGGATCTGGAGCATAACAATGTGACTGTCGGCCATAGAGCCGTAGTAAATCAGATTATCTTTTCGCATTAGCGGATGGCCCTTGTAAATCAGACCGTTGAGATTTTCAGACATATAGACCTCCTGAAATATGAAATCGGGAGGCTTTTGCGGTGGCAAAGCCTCCCGGCGGGGTTATCATTTTTCAAACAGATAGAACCGAACCAGTTCTTGCAGAAGTTCATCCCGGTCAATCTTGCAGATCATACTGCGAGCATTGTTGTAATTGGTGATATATGTGGGATCTTCTGTAAGCAGATAGCCGACGATCTGGTTGATGGGATTATAGCCCTTTTCGTTCAGAGCGTCGAACACAGTGCGAAGCACAAGACGCATATTATCCTTATCATCACTGGGTACGGTAAATTTAATAGTGTTTTGGGCGTTTTCCGGCATTGGAACGACCTCCTTTCGAATATTAAGTTTATTATATCCCAAATTTTCTGAGGTGTAAAGACTTTTGTCAGAAAAAATATAAAATTTGGTAGTTAACGGAGGGTTGCACCCAGTTTTTCACCCAGAGCAGCAAGCACATTTGCAGTAACCTTTTCAGAATCCGCATCGGTCAAAGTGCGGTCATCTGCACGCAGTTCCAGGGAGAAGGCCAAACTCTTCTTGCCATCGGGAACACCGGTGCCTCTGTAAATGTCAAACAGACGAATGTTCCGCAGAAGTTTTCCGGCAGATGCACAAATAACTTCTTCTGCCTGTGCTACCGTGATGGATTCATCGCAAACGATGGAAAGGTCTCTGGAAACAGTGGGATATTTGGGAAGGGGAACATAGGTCACTTCCGGAAGTTGAAGATCAAAGAGTTTCGTAAAGTTGATTTCAGCACAGTATACTTCACCCTCTATGCCGTAGTTTTTGGCGACCAGCGGATGAATTTGACCCATAAAGCCCACATCCACACCGTCAATGGTAATCTTTGCACAGCGACCGGGATGATAACTGGGGTTGTCGGTAACGGCGGCGTAACTGGCTTTCTTTATGCGCAGATTGCTAAAGATTGCCTCTACCTGACCCTTCAGAGTGAAGAAGTTTACGCCTTCACCATAGCTGCCCAGAACCAGGATCTTCGGCTCTTCCGGAAGGATCTGTCCGGCAACCGGCAGATAGATCTTTGCGATCTCATAAAGCTTTACATTCTTGTTGTGGTAATTATTATTGCGGGAAAGAATATCCAGCATAGAGGGCAGGGCAGTGGTACGCATCACAGAGGTGTCCTCGCCAAGAGGATTCTGAATCTTCAATGTGTTACGCAGGGGGGAATTTTCCGGAAGACGGATCTGGTCAAAAATAGCAGGAGAAACAAAGGAATAGGTAATGATCTCGCTGTAGCCGAGACTACGGCAGAGACTGCCTGCTTTTGCCTCCAGCTTCATCACAGGAGAATAGCCACCCTGTGTAGAGGTCTTGAAATCGGTGGTGGGGATCTCGTTGTAGCCGTAGGAACGACCCACTTCCTCAGCAATATCTGCCATCAGGTTCAGGTCGGGACGCCAGGAAGGAACAAGGATCTGATCACCTTCCACAGGAACTTCCAGCAATTTCAGATACGTTACCATATCTTCTCTGGAAATGTTTGTACCCAGCAGTGCATTGATCTTCTCAGGTTCCAGCATAACTGTCTTGGACTGAGGCACATAATTGATCACATCAATGGTGCCGTCCATAACATCGCCGCATTGCAAAAGTTCAACCAATTCGCAAGCGCGGTTGACTGCAGGTACAGTCATCATCGGATCCAAATGTTTTTCAAACTTGCCGGAGGCGTCAGTACGCATACCCAGCGCCAGAGCGGTTTGACGGATGGAAGTGCCGTCAAAGTTTGCAGATTCAAATACCACAGTCTGGGTGTCTTCCATAATCTCAGAGTTTTCGCCACCCATAATGCCTGCAAGACCGATGGCACGGTCCTCATCGGCGATCACAAGCATACCGGGCTTCAGATTGCGCACATTGCCATCCAGTGTGGTCAGTGTTTCGCCAGCCTCAGCTTCCCGGACAACGATCTTGCCGGAAGAAACATAGCGGTAATCGAAGGCGTGCATCGGCTGACCGTACTCCAGCATAACATAGTTGGTAATATCCACAATGTTGTTGATGGGACGAACACCGTTTGCCCGCAAACGCTGACGCAGCCATTTGGGAGAAGGACCGATCTTCACATTGGCTACCATACGCGCAGTGTAGCGGTTGCAAAGGTTTTCTGCAGGTACTTCCACATCCAGCATATCGTACATAGAACCGGCATCACTGCCCTTAACAACGGGATCGTGGTGCTTCATCGGCAGACCGAAGGCAGCGGCAGACTCTCTCGCCAGACCGATAATAGAGTAGCAGTCCGGGCGGTTGTTGGTGATCTCAAAATCAACTACAGTGTCGTCGTTGCCGATCACAGTGTTGATGTCGTCACCGGGCTTGCAGTCCTCTTCAATGATCCAAATGCCGTCCTCAATGGCATAGGGGAAGTCACCAACAGTCAGGTCCAGCTCCTTCAGGGAGCAGAGCATACCGTTGGAGGCAACACCGCGCAGTTTGCCCTTCGTGATGTGAATGCCGCCGGGCAGCCAGGAATTGTGCAGTGCGGCGGGAACAAGATCCCCTTCCTTCACATTTTGCGCGCCGGTAACGATCTGCACCGGTTCTTCCTGACCCACATCAATCTGGCAGACCCACATATGATCGGAATTCTCGTGACGGACAATGGAAAGGACCTTGCCTACCACAACATTCCGGATCTCGGCATCCAGTCGCTCATAGGTTTCTACCTTTTGACCGAATACAGTCAGCTTATCTACATATTCCTTGTCGGAAACACTGCTAAGATCCACAAATTCCTCGTTGATCCATTTTCTGTTCAGTTTCATCCTCAGTGCCTCCTTAGAACTGGTTTAAGAACCGGGCGTCGTTATCAAAGATCAGACGCAGGTCATTGATTTTCAGGCGGCCCATAGCGGTCCGCTCCAGGCCAATGCCAAAGGCAAAGCCAGAATATTTGTCGGGATCGATCCCACAATTGCGCAGAACCTCGGGATGCACCATACCGGCTCCCAACAGTTCAATCCAGCCTTCTCCGTGACAGGTGGAGCATACTTGTCCGCCCACTTCGCCGGTACCGTGGCACTTATGGCATTGCATATCCATTTCGCAGCTGGGCTCTGTGAAGGGGAAGTGATGGGGACGGAAACGGACATTGGCATCGTGACCGTAGATCTTGTGCATAATGGTGATCAGCGCGCCCTTCAGGTCGCCCATCGTGATGTTCTCAGCAACTACCAGACCTTCGATTTGATGGAACATAGGAGAGTGGGTAGCATCCGCCTCGTCCTTGCGGAACACACGGCCGGGTGCCAGCATACACAGAGGGGGCTTGTGGTTTTCCATATAGCGGATCTGCATAGGACTGGTCTGGGTGCGCAGAAGCACCTTGTCCTCGTCGTCAAAATAGAAGGTGTCAGACCGGTCTCGGGAGGGGTGACCTTCTTCAATGTTCAGACGGGTAAAGTTATAGTCGGCCAGTTCGATTTCCGGACCGTCCACGATCTGGTAGCCCATACCCACAAAAATGTCCTTGATTTGCTGCAGAACCTGATTCATCGGATGCTCGTGGCCCATAGTAACACTTTCACCGGGGATGGTCACATCGATGGCTTCGCTTGCCAGTTTGGCTTCCAGCACAGCCGCACCGATTTCTGCCTTGCGTGCTTCCAACTTTTCTTCAATAATAGCACGTACAGAGTTTGCTACCTGACCCATAACCGGGCGTTCGTCGGCAGACAGACTACCCATCTGCTTCAAAACAGCAGTCAGTTCACCTTTCTTGCCCAGATAACGAACACGCAGTTCTTCCAGCTGGGCAGGTGTGCTTGCCGCATCCAGTGCGCACAGTGCTTGCTGTTTGATTTGCTCTAACTGTTCTTTCATTTTATATCTCCTTTGCAAAAATACAAAAAAATAAACCTCATCCCCAAAATCGGGACGAAGTTTCCTCCGCGGTACCACCCGCAATTCGCCTGTCGGCGCAGCTTTTGGTGCAAATACACCTTTGACCGTTAACGGGGTCAACCGGTTAGCCCTACTATAAATTCAGGCCACAGCTCATGGGAGAAGGCCTTGTACCCGGTGTAAGCGGATCCCACCATCCCGCTTTCTCTGAAAACACATTTTTTGGCACAAGACAGCCCAATCTCTGCCTTTGCAATATTAGAATTATTTTAACATAGGTTAAAGTAAAATGCAAGCATTAAATAGGAAATATTTCCCCGGTTAAGGGTTGTATGCTGTGAATGTTCAAATGAAAATTGACATTCTTGTTTATTTGCGGTATTATATCTTAAAAGTACATTAAAGACCATCATTGCATCCTTTGCAACAATAGATAGAAAGGCAGATAATATGATTCGATTGATTGGTTTCTACGATTATACGGTGATCCTTACATATTTAAGTCTGATTTCCTCGGTTTTTGGCATAACCAAAGCATTTCACGGTGATTATATGGTTGCCATTTTGTGTCTTGCTTTTTCCGGTATCTGTGATGCCTTTGATGGGCGCGTTGCCCGCACAAAGAAAAACCGCACAAAGGATGAAAGAAACTTTGGTATTCAACTGGATTCTTTATGTGATGTAATTTGTTTCGGTGCGTTTCCTGCACTGATCTGTTATCTCCTTGGTGTCCGGGGAATTTTAGGCTTGACGATTGTGTTTTTCTACTGCATCTGTGCAGTTATCCGTCTTGCTTACTTCAATGTGTTGGAAGGAAATCGTCAGGAGACTGAAGATGGCTGTAATAAGGTGTATCACGGTTTGCCTGTTACCTCTATCTCATTCATTCTCCCGGTGGTATTTTGGCTGCAGTTTATTCTCCCGGATCTTGCTTTTTTGATTTTGCTCCATTTTATTTTAGCAGTAGTTGGCTTTCTGTTTGTTCTTGACTTTCCTTTGCCCAAGCCAGGTTTGAAGACAATTATTATCATAATTTCTGCTGTGGCAGTTACAATTGGCGGCATTTATGCCTATACCAAATTTAGAATTCCCCAACCTGAGGATGAGTCCGATCAAGTTGTTGGTGAACTAATTGAGGGGTTATATGAAGCAGAAAACCCGTGACAATGTTTTGATTACTACACAAAGTAATCAGGACAGAACTTTAAGTTGGCTTTATAGAAGTGTGCTGGGAAGATTCTTGCTAAAGTTAATAACCAAACCGGGTATCTCCAAACTTGTGGGAAAGTTTCTTTCTTCCAAAGCGTCACGCATTTTTATCAAGTCTTTTATACGCAAGCACAGTATTGATATGAGTCAGTTTGAGGCCATAGAATATGGCAGTTACAATGCGTTCTTTTCCCGTAAAATTTGTCCTGAGGTCAGACAGATCGATACAGATCCCCGGCATCTGATCAGCCCGTGTGACAGCAAATTGACAGTGCTTCCCGTTATGGAGGGTAACCGTTTTCAACTAAAAAACACAGAATACACAGTTGCTTCGCTTCTGCGGGACGAGAAACTTGCCGCTACCTATGAAGGTGGATACGCGTTGATCTTTCGTTTGACAGTTGACGACTATCACCGATACTGTTATATAGCAGATGGAAACAAAGAGGAAAATATTTATATTCCCGGATTTCTTCATACTGTCAATCCTATCGCGAATGATTATTTTCCAATATATAAAGAGAATAGCCGTGAATACAGCATACTTCACAGTGACTATTTTGACGATGTTGTTATGATGGAAGTTGGTGCGATGCTTGTAGGAAAAATCGTCAATCACCACGGCAGGGCATTTGTGATGCGTGGGCAGGAGAAAGGCTATTTCCAATTTGGCGGATCAACCGTCGTTCTGCTAATAAAGGCCGATACGGTACAAATTGATGAGGATATTTTGAAAAACTCCAATGAAAATATTGAGACAATCGTCAGATACGGTGAAAAAATAGGTCTGTCTTTACGCCAATAAAAAATGAAAGGTACCGCAGAATGATTCCGCGGTACCTTTTTGCATCTGTATGTTTTTAATAGAGAAAATTAACAGTTTCGATCACGGTGCTTGCAGAACTGTCTTCAATCTTATCAGTTTTATACTTGTTGGGGCTGGGAAAGTTCAAAATCAGGGAAAACAGAACACACGCCAAAACAGCGCCGGCACAAGCGGTCATCCACAAACTTCTTTGACGCAAAAGTTCTTTGGAAAGATACAAATAGCCAAGACATACGCCGGACAGGCAAATTGCAAGGATAGCCAGAACAACTTTCAGCCAAATTACACCGCAACCGGCGAAGATCAAATACAGCACAAACAGTACTGCATCTGCAAGCAGTGCATAAGTCATATACCGTTCCATTTCCTTATAACGATTGTTGCGTTTCGCCATCGGTCATCCCTCCAAACATAATATATTTTATTTATAGCACATTTTGTCGAAAAAAGCAAATTTTTCTATAAAATCAAAGTTTCCTGCAAGTTTGCGTGCCGGGATTTTTAGTGCTTGCGCTGATGGGGAATAAATGTTATAATGTCTGTAAATATTTGTATGAGGAATTGTTATGGGAGAACCGCAATACCGTCTTGAGGGCATCGTCCGTACCCGCGGTGAGGTTATGGAGGATTTTGAAGGCCCGCTGGATGTTATTTTCTTATTGCTAAGTAAAAATAAAATAGAGATACAGGATGTTTCCATTACTGCGATTCTGGAGCAGTACCTTGCATATCTGGATGAGATGAGGCGCCTGGATATGGAGATCGCCAGTGAATTTATTACAATGGCATCCCACCTGATGCTTATCAAGACGAAAATGCTCTTATCTGCCGCAGAGCAGGCAGAGGCAGAAACGGAACTGGATTTGCTCCGTCAGTCCCTGATCGAACGGCAGCGCAAAGAAGCCATAGAACAGATTCGGATCGCAATCACTGCCCTGGAGCCCCGCAACGAGATCGGCAGAGGCATTTTCGTGAAACAGCCAGAGCCTTTGCGTCGGGACACCACATATCGCTATAAACACGAACCGGAGGACCTGCTGTTGGCACTGGACGAAATTTCCGAGCGCAATCAACGCCGCCTGCCACCTCCTACGGTCAACTTCAAGGGCATTGTAGGAAAAGAACCCTATCCCGTCTCCCGCAAGGCCAAAGAAGTGGTTCGCAGACTGATCCTGCGTGGCATTGAGCGCCTTAAGAATTTGTTTAAGGGAAGCCGCACCCGCAGTGAGATCGTTGCCACATTTTTGGCAATTCTGGATTTGTGCAAAACAAATTCCGTATGTTTGGAAGACGATATTTCCGGAGAAAATCCCAATATCCGCCTGCTACAAGAGCCGGAGGGACAGGAGAGTGAATGATGGAACAAAATGAATTACAAAGGGCAATCGAAGCGGTCTTGTTTGCAGCCGGTGAGCCTGTGGACATAGCCCGTCTTGCGATGACTTTTGAAGTGGACGAAGCAGATGTTATTGCAGCCACAGATGCACTGGCTGATGAACTTGCATTTAACCGCAGAGGTATTCGCATCCTGCGTCTGGATAAGGGCTACCAGATGGTTTCTTCCGGTGAAATGGCTGATTATATCACAAAGGCATTGGAGACCCGCAAACCTCCGAAACTGTCCTCCTCCCAGTTGGAGGCGCTGACGATTATTGCATACTATCAGCCGGCAACAAAGGCGATGGTTGAGCAAATTCGTGGTGTAGACAGTTCTTATTCCATTTCTGCCCTTTTGAATAAGAGCCTGATTGAAGATGCTGGACGGCTTAATGTACCGGGAAGGCCTATTTTGTATCGGACCACCGCGGATTTCCTGCGAACATTTGGGCTGAGTTCTTTGGAGGAACTGCCTGCCATCGATAAGGTTGATTTGGGCGAACCGGTTGTAGCGGAAGACCCGGATCAGATGAAAATTGAAGAGTCAGCCAATGTTGAAGGCTGATTTAGTACACATTTTATGAAAAGGCGGTATGAAATATGAGCCACAAACTTCCTGATATGCTTGAAAATACCATTGCAAAGATTCGTCAGTTGGTAGATGCCAACTCTGTTGTTGGTGAGCCGATCACAACAGATGACGGCGTAACCATTATCCCCATTTCCAGAATCAGTGTGGGTCTTGGCGGCGGCGGTTCAGATTTTACCACAAAGAACCAGAAGTCTGCAGAAAATCCCTTTGGCGGCGGTGTCGCAGCCGGTGTAAAGGTTTCTCCTGTGGCATTTTTGGTGATCAAAGAAGGAAATGTCCGGGTTGTTCCGATGGCAGTTCCTGCCAGCACCACAGCAGACCGTATCGTGGAAATGATTCCGGATACGCTGGATAAGATTGCTGATTTTATTGAATCCAGAACGCAGAATAAAGAGGAAAAGTCTGAATAAATCTTCTGCCTGTGTGCAAAACTAGCCACAGGTGATGAATATGAAAAGGATACTCGCCGGGATGTCAGCAGCATTGCTTGCTGCCATCCTGGTTTTTCCCTGTAAGGCAATTTCTGCAGAAAGTGCCATATTGCTGGATGCGCAGACCGGACGGGTGATTTATGAGAAAAATGCCGGTCACCAGAGTTTGATTGCAAGTACCACTAAGATAATGACTGCCCTTGTGGTTTGCGAGCAAACCAATGTACTGGACAGAGTTCGCATTCCCAAAGAAGCGGTGGGCATTGAAGGGTCGTCCATCTACCTGAAGGAGGGAGAAATTCTTACCGTTCAGGACCTGCTGTACGGACTGATGCTCCACAGCGGCAATGATGCTGCAGTGGCACTGGCAATCTATTGCGGCGGTACTGTGGAAGGTTTTGCAGAAATGATGAATGACAAAGCCCACCGCCTTGGTATGGACAATACCCATTTTGTAAATCCCAATGGACTGGATGCACCGGGACATTATTCCACAGCAAAAGATATGGCTGTACTGGCGGCGTATGCAATGGAAAACCCCATTTTTGCCCAGACAGTGTCTACAAAAACTGTGAATATCAAAGACAGAACTTTGCGAAATCACAACCGTCTTTTGTGGCAAGTGGAAGGTGCTGACGGGGTGAAAACCGGGTATACAAAAGCATCCGGGCGCATACTGGTATCCAGCGCTACCAGACAGGGACGCAGACTGATTGCAGTAACTATGAATGATCCCAATGATTGGCAGGATCATAAGACTCTGCTGGAACAGGGATTTTCAGACTACCAGGTTTGTAAAATTGTCAGCCAGGGTGATTGCCTGGGAAATTTACAGATCGCAGGCGGTCAATGCGGCTCAGTTGCATTGCTTGCAGCAGAGGACTTTGCGTATGCACTTACGCAAACAGAAGATCCGCAGATCATACGCTCCGGACCGGGTTTTGTGTATGCACCGGTGGTTCAGGGGCAGGAGGCTGGATTTGCCTATGTTTGCCTTGGAGATAAGGTGATTGGAAAGATCCCGCTGATTTTCGGGGATACGATTGAGCAGATCCCCGAACCGGAAAAGTCGGCAATGGAAAAGTTTCGTTTATGGATCAGAGGAGAACTATGAAAGAACGATTACAAAAAATCATATCAGCCAGAGGTCTGGCTTCCCGCAGACAGGCAGAAGAATGGATCACTGCCGGCAGAGTTACCTGTAACGGTCGTGTTTGCTTACTGGGAGAACAGGCAGATCCGGATCTGGATGTAATTTGTGTGGACGGAAAACCCCTTCCGTCCGCCGAAAAGCCAATATATCTGATGCTCCATAAGCCCAGAGGATATGTGACGACCCTGTCTGATGAAAAAGGCCGTCCCAATGCGGCACAGTTAGTGGAGAATTGCGGTACACGTGTTTATCCTGTCGGACGACTGGATATGGATTCTGAAGGTCTGCTTTTATTTACAAATGACGGGGATTTTGCCAATCACCTGATGCACCCGAAACACAAAATTCAGAAGGCTTATCAGGTAGTCGTCAGAGGATTTACGGAAGAAGGATTGAGAACTCTTGAAAAGCCCGCGATGATTGATGGCCATACCATTGCCACACCGAATGTCAAAGTGCTAAAGAAGCCGGATGAAACGGGAAAAGCAAATCTGGAAATTATTATCCACGAAGGCAGAAACCGTCAGGTGCGCAAAATGTGTGCCCTTGCGGGAATGGATGTTGTTCGCTTAATTCGGGTTCGCGAGGGCAGTGTTGTATTGGGAAGCCTGAAAAGGGGTCATTGGCGGTACTTAACAGATGATGAAGTGAATGCTCTAAGAAAATAATTTTTGCAATACGCCCCTCTTTTACTTGCAAAAGAGGGGCGGTTTTGTTATGATATTTCTAACAGTATGCTAATCATTTGGAGGGTATTATGCGGGACGATATTCTTTCCATTTTAAAATCCAAATCCGGTGAATTTTCCAAAGGGCAGCGCCGAATTGCGGACTATATTACAGAATACTACGATAAAGCGGCCTTTATGACTGCCAGCCGTCTGGGAAATACAGTCAATGTGTCAGAATCCACGGTTGTTCGATTTGCCACGGAATTGGGCTATGATGGCTACCCCAGTATGCAAAAAGCAATGCAGGAAATGGTTTTAAACCGCCTTACTTCCGTTCAGCGCATTGGCGTTACCAATGACCGTCTGGGTGATCAGGATGTGATATCAATGGTTCTGCACGGGGATATGGAAAAACTGCGGCAGACTAACGAAACGGTCAGCCGGGAAAATTTCCACAATGCGGTGGAAGCGGTGCTGAAAGCAAAACGGATTTTTTTGTTGGGTGTGCGCTCTGCCGCCGCACTTGCAAATTTTATGGGATATTACCTGGATTATATGTTTGACAATGTTCACGTTGTTACCACTTCCGGTGGCAGTGAAATGTTTGAAAAACTGGTAAGCATTGAAGCCGGAGATGTGGTAATTGCATTTAGTTTCCCCAGATACTCTACCGCAACAGTGAAAGGTGTTCAGTATTGCCGGAGTGTGGGCGCATCGGTGATTGGCTTGACGAACAGCAATCTTTCCCCTCTTGCCCAAAATAGCGATTATGTGTTGGTTGCAAAGAGTGATATGGTGTCCCTTGTGGACTCTCTGGTAGCCCCCCTGAGCCTTGTTAATGCGCTTCTGGTTGCATTGGCATCCGGACGGAAAGAGGAATTGGAAAAGAATTTTGATACCCTTGAACGGGTATGGGAAGAATATAAGGTATACGATACACAGGAAGTGGATCTATGATGTACGATGGAATCGTGATCGGCGGTGGCCCGGCAGGTATGCTTGCAGCAATTACCGCAGCACGGCAGAATAATCGGGTACTTTTGCTGGAAGCTAACGATCGGCTTGGAAAGAAACTTCTGATTACCGGCAAAGGTCGCTGCAATGTAACAAATAATTGCACAGCCCAAGAGGTTTTACAGAACATCCCAAGAAACGGTAGATTTCTCTATAGTGCAATGGAGACGTTTCCTCCGGAGCGCACAATGGCATTGTTTGAACAAAATGGTTGCCCACTGAAAACGGAGCGGGGGAATCGTGTTTTTCCAGTAAGTGATCGCTCTGTTTCTGTTCTTGACTGCCTGCAAAGACAAATCCACCAAGCGGGTGTTACTGTCCGTAATGAGCGGGTCCGTAAAATACTCTCTGACGGTGAGCAGGTGACCGGCGTTTTAGCCGATCAACAGTATGATGCCCAATGGGTCATTCTTGCCACCGGGGGTGTATCCTATCCTGCAACCGGTTCCACTGGTGACGGGTATGCAATGGCGCAGGCTCTGGGACACACAATTGTTCCTCCGGAAGGTTCTTTGGTTCCCCTGGAAACAGAAGGAACGGACTGTCTGGATATGCAGGGACTTAGCCTGCGAAATGTGGGCGTGAAACTCTTTAGCGGAAAAGGAAAACTTCTGTATAAGGATTTTGGGGAATTGCTTTTCACCCATTTTGGTGTTTCCGGACCCACTGTGCTCAGTGCCAGTGCCCACCTGAAAGGGGAAGGGTGCTATCTGCATATCGACCTGAAACCGGCACTGGACGAAGGAAAACTAAATGACCGTCTGTTGCGGGATCTGGAGCAGTATAAAAACAGAACGATGGAAAATGCGCTTACAGATCTTTTGCCCCGGTCAATGATTCCGGTTGTTCTCAGAAAACTAAATATATCTGCGCAACTGCAGGCAAATTCGCTGAAAAAAGAACAGCGCCGGGCGATGATCACACTTTTTAAAGCATTTCCTGTGCAAATATCCGGCAAGCGACCGGTGAAGGAAGCGATCATTACTTCCGGTGGTGTTAAGGTTTCGGAAATCAATCCAAAAACAATGGAATCAAAACTTAAAAAGGGATTATACTTTGCCGGTGAAATTATTGATTGCGATGCCTATACCGGCGGCTTTAATTTGCAGATCGCCTGGGCAACGGCGTATGCATCCGGTATGGCTGTGAAAAAATATTGACAAAATAAAATGTATATACTAAAATACAATGAGTGTCAAAACGATACAATATGGAGGTAATGACTATGTACGAAAAATTGGTTACTTATGCTGCACAGCAACTGGAATTGGATCCTTCTGAGATTTCTCCGGATAGTACTTTTGAGAGCCTGGGTATTGACTCCTTGGACATCGTTGAGATGATTATGGATCTGGAAAATGAACTGGGCGTAGAATTGGATCTGGAAGATCAGAAGATCACAAACTTCCAGGAACTGGCCGATTTTATCGATTCCAAATTGAACTAAAAATTACCTGTTATGAGCAGACCGGCTCATAACAAGGTCGCACTAGTCGGGGAGATAGCGGTGCCCTGTTACCTGCAATCCGCTACAGCAGGGATGAATTCCCACACCCGGATAAACTTGAGTACTGTCTGGCCTTTGCAAGCGGTGTTGAAGGAACGGTCCTGCGCAACGGGATCCCGTGAACCATGTCAGGTGGGGAACCAAGCAGCATTAAGCGGATCTTCCCGTGTGCCGTAGGATTGCCGTTCCCGAGCTGGCTGCAAGGAAACCGGGTGTTTGGTTTGTTCAAATGTGGGTGTGCGATCTTGTTATGAGCCGGTCGTTAAACTATCCTTGAGGAAGGAGGATTCCGATGTATCAGGCATTATACAGAAAATACAGGCCTCAGACATTTGATGACTTGGTCGGTCAGGGGGCAGTTACCCAGACGCTGAAAAATCAGTTGCTGACCGGAAAACTCAGCCACGCCTATTTGTTTACCGGTTCTCGGGGAACGGGTAAGACCAGTAGCGCGAAAATACTGGCAAAGGCAGTAAACTGTACCGATCTGCAAAATGGCAATCCCTGTAATCGTTGCGCATCTTGTCGTGCCATTGACGATGGTTCTTGTATGGATGTTCTGGAAATCGACGCGGCCTCCAATAATGGTGTAGATAACATTCGTGATCTGCGGGATGACGCCATTTACTCACCATCTCAGGTGAAAATGCGGGTGTATATCATCGATGAGGTGCATATGCTGTCCCTTTCGGCATTTAATGCCCTTTTAAAGATTATTGAAGAACCGCCGGAGCACCTGCTGTTCATTCTGGCAACTACGGAACTGCATAAAGTTCCTGCTACTATTTTATCCAGATGCCAGCGATTTTCCTTCCGTCGTATTGGACAGGAAGACATTGCGGCAAGACTTCAGTATGTTGCTTATCAGGAAAATATTGATCTGGATGACTCTGCAGCAAGAGTGCTTGCCCGTATGGCTGACGGCGGTCTGCGTGACGGCTTGAGTTTGCTTGACCAGTGTGCATCTGCAACAACCGGCGAACTTACTGCCGAGCGGGTGTATGCCTGTCTGGGTATTGCCGGTATCCAGGAATGTGGCAAACTGATGCAATATATTGCAGACCACAATACCAGCGCAGCCCTTTCCCTTGTGAATCGCTTCTATGCAGATGGAAAAGATATGGGCGCTTTGCTGGATGAACTTTCCTGCTTGACCCGGGATCTTATGATTATTAAAACAGCTCCAAAAGAGGGAATTACATTGCTTTCCGGTGTGGCATCGGATGGGGAAGTTTTGTCTCTTGCAGACCGGTTTTCCAGCGGTGAACTGGTGCGGATGATGAGCCTGATCCAGCAAACGGCTGCAGGATTTACCAGAAGTACCAGCCGTCGGATGGATACAGAACTTTGTATTGTTTCTATGTGCCAGCCGGAACTGGAATTGAATGCAGAAGCCCTCAACGCCCGTCTGACGCGCCTTGAAAATCAGATAAGAAGTGGAGACATTACCGTTCAGAAAACAGCGGTGGCGGAAGTGCAGCAGACTGAAGAAGAGGAGAGACCTCCTGCCCCAGATGATTCTGATGCACCCCCTGAGTTTGCGCAGACAGAAACGGTAGAAACGCCAGTGGGATTTTGGACAGACATTGCTGCTGAGGTTCGAAATGAACTGAAACCCCCTCTGATGGGTTTCTTTGCCACATCTGCCAATGCTCCCGTTCAAGGCGTTTTGCGTGGAGATAAGTTGGTGCTTATGTGCTCAGCGCCCTTTATTAAGGATATGATCAACAAACCGGAAGTTCTGGAACTGATCGAAAATAAGGCATCTGCCAGAGTTGGCCGCAAGATATGTGTTGTGGCAGAGGATAGAAACAGCAGTGCTGCAAAAAGTTCTCAAATGGAACAACTTTTGCAGTTTGGCAGAGATCACTCTGATATTGTGAATATAAAGTAATAGGAGAATGTATAATGGCAAAAGGTGGATTTCGGGGTATGCCCGGTGGAATGAATCAGGCTGCAATGATGAAGCAGGTTCAGAAAATGCAGCAGGATATGCTCCGTATGCAGGAAGAAATGGAGCGCAAGACTTATACGGCCACCACAGGCGGCGGTATGGTAAAAGCAGAAGTAAACGGTAAGCATGAGATTGTTTCTCTGGAGATCAATCCCGAGGCAGTGGATCCGGATGATGTGGAAATGCTTCAGGATATGGTCATTGCTGCCGTTAATGAGGCTATGCGTGCTGCAGAATCGGATGCAGCCAACAGTATGTCTCAGATGACCGGTGGTTTGAATCTGGGCGGTTTGTTCTAAGGAGGCAGTATGCAGTATTTTCCCGCTGCTTTACAGGAACTGTCTGATCAGTTTGCAAGACTTCCCGGCATTGGCGGGAAGACAGCCCAGCGGCTGGCTTTCCATGTCTTGGGGTTGTCGGATAACGAGGCACAGGACTTTGCAGATGCAATTATTCAGGCTAAGAAAACAGTTCATACATGTCCTGTTTGTCAGAACCTGACGGATCGGGAAGTTTGTCCGATTTGTGAAGATCCGATGCGTGACAGAGGCGTCATCTGTGTGGTTGCAGAGCCGAAGGATGTGATCGCAATGGAGCGCAGCCGTGAATTTGGTGGTCTTTACCATGTGCTGCACGGTGTAATTTCTCCGCTTGACCGTGTGACGCAGGATGATATCCGTATTAAAGAACTCCTGCAAAGAGTTAGTGCCGGAGATGTGCGTGAAGTGATTATGGCGACCAATCCGGATACGGAAGGGGAAGCTACTGCTATGTATATTTCCCGACTGTTGCGACCGATGGAAGTGAAGGTTACACGCCTTGCCTATGGTGTGCCAGTGGGCAGTCAATTGGAATATGCCGATGAAGTAACTCTCTCCCGCGCCCTTGAAGGCAGACAAGAAATGTAATAAACTGAAGATATTGAATGTAGGGAACGGCCTGTGTGCCGTTCCTTTATTGCTATAAGAATTTTGGAAAGATTATCTACGCCGCTGTTGGCGTTAATTATAAATTTTGGAATGTCATATTGAATTTAATCAAAAACTGTAGTAAACTAGGTGTGCCAAACTAAGTTAATATTAAAATTGTGAGCATTTTATCCATGGGATTACTATACCCATTTGTTATTGTGCTGTGAATTTGATAAAATGCAAATTCCATCAGCATAATTGCAGTAATGCTCTTATATTGACTTAGTTTGGCGACTATCGGAGTTTGCGTTTTTGTGCGGCTGCTTCGGTAGCCGCACACTTTATTTTAAGGAGAGGTAAAAATGAAAGGGCATATAAAGACCTATTTGCTGGCAGTTTTTGTAGCGGTACTGTGCCTGTTGGCATTCCCTACATCTGCGCAAGCAGCAAGCACAAGCGACCTGACATTTCAGTTAAATGCTGACGGCAAGAGTTATTATGTGGCAGATTGCCGTACTTATGCCACTGGTGACCTGCTAATTCCTGCGATCTATAACGGCAAGCGTGTCACCAGAATTGGCAATAATGCGTTTAAGTACTGCACCAGCCTAACGAGCATCACGATCCCAGACAGTGTTACCAGCATAGGCAGTACTGCGTTCTATTACTGCAGCAGTTTGATAAGCATCACCATCCCGGATGGAGTGACCAGCATAGGCGATTATGCATTCTATTACTGCACCAGTCTGCAGAGAATTACGATCGGAGACGGCTTAACCACCATTGGCAATTATGCGTTCTCTAATTGTGATATCCTGACAAGCATCACTATCCCGGATAGTGTGACCAGCATAGGCGATAATGCGTTCTATTGCTGCACCAGTCTGCAGAGAATTACGATCGGAGACGGCTTAACCACCATTGGCAATGAAGCATTCCAATTATGCACTAGCCTGCAAAGCATTACGATCCCGGATAGTGTGACCAGCATTGGCTATTATGCGTTTGAGTGCTGCATCAGCCTTCAAAATGTCACCATTCCTGACAGAATAAATACTATTGCCAATGGCTTATTCGCTGACTGCACTAGCCTGCAAGGCATCACAATTCCGGATGGAGTGACCAGCATAGGTGATAGTGCGTTCTATAACTGCAGCAGTTTGACAAGCATCACCATCCCGGATGGAGTGACCACCATTGGCAAATCTGCGTTCTCTAGTTGTGATAGCCTGACAAGCATCACTATCCCGGATAGTGTTACCAGCATTGGCGAATATGCGTTCTCTTATTGTGATATCCTGACAAGCATCACTATCCCGGATAGTGTGACCAGCATAGGCAGTTCTATGTTCTCTGGTTGCACCAGCCTAACGAGCATCACCATCCCGGATAGTGTGACCAGCATAGGCAGTTCTATGTTCTCTGGTTGCACCAGCCTGACGAGCATCACCATCCCGGATAGTGTGACCAGCATAGGCAGTTTTATGTTCTCTGGTTGCACCAGCCTAACGAGCATCACCATCCCGGATGGAGTGACCACCATTGGCAATTATGCGTTCTCTAATTGTGATATCCTGACAAGCATCACTATCCCGGATAGTGTGACCAGCATAGGCGATAATGCGTTCAGCAATTGCCCAATAACAAAATTGATCATTGCCGAGGGCTCGAAAACTGTAACATCCAAGATGGTCGTTTGTAAAAGTCAATTGGAAGAAATTGTAATTCCGGACAGTGTGACCAGCATTGATAATGACGCGTTCTCTGGCTGCAGTAGCCTGAACTATACAAAATATAGCAATGCGTTATACTTAGGAAACCCAGAAAATCCTTATCTTTATCTAGCAGACACTACATCAGTAGCTATCTCCACTGTTACTATTCATAGTAGCACGAGAATTATTGGCTATAAGTCATTCGAAGATTGCGTCCTCCTGCAGAGCATCACCATCCCGGATGGAGTGACCAGCATAGGCGATAATGCGTTCCGTCGCTGCACCAGCCTAACGAACATCACCATCCCGGACAGTGTGACCAGCATAGGTGATAGTGCGTTCGCTGGCTTTTATCGGTTACAGACCGTTATCTATGGAGGAACGGAACAGGATAGAAATAATATAGATATAGGAAACTATAATTCGACGCTACTATTGACCCAGTGGAAATATGCCGCAGAGGAAGCGGGAAACATATTTGCCGATGTGAGTAAGGCGAGCTGGCAATATAGTGCAGTAAGCTATGCTTACGAAAAGAACCTGATGACCGGCAAGGGAACGGACGCAAGTGGAAACATTAAGTTCGATCCCAACAGTCACTTAACCAGAGAAGAGTTTGTTCAGGTACTTTACAATGCAGAGGGAAGACCGGAAGTAACCATTGAAAACAAGTTCCCGGATGTAAAGAACGACTGGTACAAAGATGCAGTACTCTGGGCAAATGAATCCCGGGTTGTAATGGGAATGGGCAACGGCAAGTTCGGCGTGGGAATGAAGATCACCCGTCAAGATCTGGCAGTGATGCTCTACCGCTATGCTCAGATGAAGGGTTATTCCCTGGAGGCAGAAGCCGGAAAAAGCGCCGGATTTGCAGACGGAAACAAAGTTTCCGACTATGCAAAAGAAGCGATGGACTGGGCAGTTACTAACAAGATCCTGGGCGGCAAGGGAACTGCAGGTGCAGATATTTCTGATATGCGGCTGGACCCTCTGGGTAACGCCACCCGTGCAGAATGTGCGGTAATGCTGAAAAACTTTATGTCGCAATTTAATCCATAAAATGTTAAGGGCGCGTGCATTGCACGCGCCCTGATTTTACACATAAGTTTCCATTGTCACCGTAGGGAACGCCCTGCGTGGCGTTCCGCTTGATCGGGGTATCTTTGGAACGGCACACAGGCCGTTCCCTACAAATATTTATTGTGCCTAATTGTCATTGCGAGCCCTAAAAGTGCGCGGCAATCCCGATAATCAAATTTATAATTTTGCATATACCTTATCGAGAAACCGTTGTGCAGTGACCACTGCACGCTTATGTGTGCCTTCGCCGATCTTGCCGGTTTCGTCATAGGCCGTCACCTGAAAGGTGATTGTATTGCCGTCAACCTCGGTGACTTCTGCTTCTGCACGAACTTCCAAACCAACGGGAGTAGCGGCCAAATGGGAAATGTTCAGTGCAATGCCAACAGATGTCTTTTCTTCCGGCAATGCAACTGCAATGGCTTCACAGGCAGCGCCTTCCATCAGTGCTACCATACAAGGGGTGGCATAAACCAGCAGACTGCCGGAACCAACTTCCTGTGCTGTGTCTTCTCTTTCCACAAGGGTGGTTACTTCACCCTTCATACCAATTGTGATTTCCATATTGTCTTCTCCTTACATATCGTAAATGCCCATAATCAGAATGCCGGCGAATGTTACAAATATGCAAATATAGTGCTTCCAACTGAGTTTTTCTTTCAGGAAAATTCTGCTCCACAATACGGATGCCATACAGTAGGAGGAGATGATCGGCGCAGACAATGCCACATGATCGGTGTCAGCCAATGCGTAAATATATGCAAATTGACCGGCTGTTTCAAAAATTGCACCAATGTACTTGGGACGTTCTGTCTTGGCAATAAGGGGTTGCTGCTTAATGAGTACGGTATATACAAAACAGAATATACCTGCAGCAAAGAATGTTAATTCATAAGCAACGTTTGCAGAGTCTTCATTCAGTTTTTCCAGAACAAGTGCATCTGCAAAAGTACCGGCTGCATCCAGCAAACAATAAGCGATGGGAAGCGCCAGGGCAAGCCAGGATTTTGCATATTTGTAATTAGACTTACTTTGACGGGCTGCACGCAATTGATCATCTTCGCCAGCCTCCACAAAACCAAGGCCAATCACACCTGCACAGGCAAGTCCAACTGCCAGATACTGCGGCCAGTCCATTGTTCCGGCAGTGCCGGTAATAATGGCAATAATCGCAACCAGTGCACCGGATGCATTACAGATCGGGGAAGAAATGGACAGTTCAATGTACCGCAGTCCCACATAACCAAGTACCATGGAACCAATATACAGCAGCGAAACAGGCAGATAAGTAATGATAACATCCCAGGAAATATCCACACCGTTTATAATCTCTATAATGGCGTGAATACCCATTACCATACCGACAGCAGTAACCATCTTAAACTGACTGTATTTATCCTGCTTTTCCCGACAGCCAATCTTTGAAAAGAAATCAGATCCGGACCAACACAATAGTGCTACAATTGCAAACCAAAACCAATTCATAATTCTACCTCTCTGTTTTTATAATGTAATTAAACCTGCATCCACCATTTTTTGCAGGCTCATCAGAATACCCATCTTGGCGTGACACCAAGTCAGGCCACCCTGAAAATAGACTGCATAGGGCGGGCGAATCGGTCCATCCGCGGAAAGTTCAATGGATGAGCCTTGCACAAAAGCACCGGCAGCCATAATGACTTTATCGTTATAACCGGGCATATCCCATGGCATTGGAGTGGCATAGGCGTCTACAGGCGCCGCCGCCTGAATTCCCTTGCAGAAAGCGATCATTCCTTCCTCACTGCCCAGTTCCACAGCCTGAATAATGTCATGACGACTTTCTGTGGCATTAGGTACGCACTTAAAACCTAAGGGTTCATAGAGATTTGCAGCGAAGATCGCACCTTTTTCAGCACCGGCAACCACAGTGGGAGCAAGGAAAAATCCCTGATAGAGGCTTGTCATCAAGCCCAGATTTGCACCGACTTCCTGACCCAGACCAGGCGCAGACAGGCGGTATGCACAGCGGCTGACGCAGGCTTCGGTACCGCAGATATAACCGCCAATGGGAGCAAGTCCACCGCCGGGATTTTTAATTAAAGAACCCACGGTCATATCAGCACCCACATCAGACGGCTCGATCGTTTCCACAAATTCACCGTAGCAGTTGTCCACCATAACCAGTACATCCGGCTTGACAGATTTGCAGAAAGCGATCAGCTCACCAATTTGTTTCACAGAGAAGGTGGGGCGGGTTGCATAACCTTTGGAGCGCTGGATGGTCACCAGTTTTGTTTTTTCATTGATTGCGGCACGAATGCCGTCGTAATCAAAAGTGCCGTCAGGTAGCAGATCAACCTGCCGATACGTTACGCCGTATTCTGCCAGAGAGCAGGCGCTTGGACGGATGCCAATAACTTCCTGCAATGTATCGTAGGGCAGACCTACAGGGCTTAAAAGTTCGTCTCCTGGCAGAAGGTTTGCAGAAAGGGCAACGGTCAGTGCGTGTGTACCGCAGGTGATCTGGGGTCTTACCAGTGCAGCTTCTGTATGGAATACATCGGCATAAACTTTTTCCAGATTATCTCGGCCTACATCATCGTAGCCATATCCGGTAGTTGCGGCAAAGCAGGCAGCAGATACCCGGTTTTTCTGCATTGCGGCGATTACTTTTGCCTGATTGTGTTCTGCAATCTGATCGATCCTGTCAAAGCGTTCCTTCAGTGCTGTCAATGCTTTTTCACCATATGCATACACAGCAGGGGAGATGCCCATTGTATTGTATAGTTCCAGTAGTTCGTTCATCGTATCAATCCTCATTTCTTCCACTGTCAAAGATTTGGTCTGCCAATTCCCGCAGTACCTCCGGTCTGGAGACGATCAGACCCTTCTCTTCTTCACCAACGATCAAAAGTGTATCCCCAGGACGAATGCGGAACATCTCTCTGGCTTCTTTCGGTATCACGATCTGCCCACGGTCACCCACTTTGGCAGTACCGAAAACCCTTTGGGTTTTTTGTTTACCGAGTATATGTTTTCCTCCGGCCATAAGGACCTCCTTTCATACTTTTCATACTTTTCACACAGTGGTAAGTATACAAAAAATATACCAAATTGTCAAGATTTGGCCTACTATGAGATAAATCTTGTCTCTTTCTATGAAACAGACCCGTGAAAGTCAGCAGTAATTGTAACATTATCCAAATATGAAAATTTCGTGTATTTAGCCCTTTACAACTTTAGCACAATGAAGTATAATACGGTCATCCAAACAAACCTACGGGTACAATGAAAGGAAAATTGATTATGAAAAAGTTAGTAGCAATGATTTTGGCAGTTTTAATGCTGGTTGCTTGCTTTGCAGGCTGCGGCAACAAGGATGTTGATACCGCAGGAACAACCGGCTCTGATGCACTAAGCGATGTTGCAGACACAACTGCAGGTTCTGCAGCCAGCGATGCAACGGAGGATGCAAAGGATGAACAGACTTCTGATGGCAAGACAATCGTTGTTGGCTATACCATCTATGAGCCTATGAACTACTATGATGAAAATAACGAATTTGTTGGTTTCGATACAGATCTTGCTAAGGCTGTATTCGGCAATCTGGGTTACCAGGTTATCTTCCAGGAAATCGACTGGAGCGCTAAGTATACCGACCTGAATTCCGGTACCATCGACTGTGTGTGGAACGGCTTTACCTGCAATACGGCTGACGACGACGGCATCGCCCGTGCTGACAAGGTTGATTTCTCCTACAACTATATGGAAAACCGTCAGGTCGTCGTTGTTAAGAAGGGTTCTGAGATTAAGACAATCGATGATATGAAGGGCAAGTTTGCAGCCGTAGAAGGCGGTTCTGCCGGTGAAAGTTATGCTGTTGGTATCGATGAGAACATCGTTCTGACAAAGTGCTTGAAGCAGACTGAGTGCCTGACAGAAGTCCTGTCCGGTAATGTGGACTACGCAGTTCTGGACGCACAACTGGCAAAGAGTTATGTTGGCAAGGGTGACTACGCAGATCTGGAGACTGTAGAAGACCTTTCCAGCGATGTGGAATACTACGCAATCGGCTTTAAGAAGGGCAGCGATTTGACTGCTCAGGTTAATGCAGAACTGGTAAGACTGGCGGCTGACGGCACAATTGCAAAACTGGCTGAACAGTACGGTGTTTCCAACACTGCAATTACTGACTTCTCTGATCAGATGTAATATAAACTTAGGAGTTCAGAAATGTCGTTTTTAGATGTTACCTTATATCTATTGGACGGCTTTTGGATATCTCTGCTAATCTTTGCGGTGACGCTGCTTTGCGGCGCACCGCTTGGTTTGCCTATTGCCTTTTGCTCTATGAGCCGGTTTAAGATCGTCAAGGGGATATCAAAAGTTGTTGTTTGGATCGTCAGAGGTGTACCGCTGATGCTCCAGATCTTCATTATTTATTATGTCCCGGGTCTTTTGTTCGATAATCAGATATTCGGCAAACTGGATAGGTTTATGTATCTTGAGTACGGCATCCGGGACGCAGGGCGTGTTACGGCGGTGCTAATTGCATTTACCCTGAACTATGCCTGCTATTTCTCTGAGATCTACCGGGGCGGCATTGAGAGTATTTCCAAGGGTCAGTATGAGGCTGGTTATGTGCTTGGTCTTACCAAATCCCAGATTTTCCGCAGGATCGTTCTCAAGCAGGTCATCCAGCGGATCGTGCCGCCGATGTCCAATGAAATCATTACCTTGATTAAAGATACTGCATTGGCTAACTGCATTATCGTCAGTGAGATCATAAAACAGGCAAAAGAACTGGCAGCCACAAAGGCTATGGTCTGGCCGCTTTTCTATACCGGCGTATTTTACCTGATTTTTGTGGGTATCCTCACCATCTTGCTGGGACGCCTCGAGAAGAAACTCAGTTATTTCAGGAGTTAGAGTATGGCATTATTGGAAGTTAAAAATATTAAAAAGAACTTCGGCAAGGTGGAGGTTCTGAAGGGGATTCACTTTTCTTTGGAGAAAGGTCAGGTCCTTGCGATTATCGGTTCTTCCGGCAGTGGCAAGACGACACTTTTGCGTTGCCTGAACTTTTTGGAAACACCGGATGAAGGGCAGATACTCATTAAGAATCAGATGCTTTTTGATGCACAGGATCCTTCGAAAGCCAATTATGAAACCATCCGTCAAAACCGGCTGCATTTTGGATTGGTTTTCCAGAATTTTAATTTGTTTCCCCAGTACACAGTCCTGCAAAATGTCACACTTGCACCCACACTTCTGAAAAAAGGCACTGCAGCGCAAATTGAAAATAATGCAAAAATGCTTTTGGATCGGGTAGGTCTTTCTGAGAAACTGAATAGTTATCCATTCCAACTTTCCGGCGGTCAGCAGCAGAGGGTTGCCATTGCCCGGGCTTTGGCGATGAATCCGGAAGTGCTGTGTTTTGACGAGCCTACCAGTGCCCTTGACCCGGAACTGACCGGAGAAGTGCTGCGTGTTATCCGTGGACTGAAAAACAAGGATAATACGATGATCGTTGTGACCCACGAAATGGAATTTGCCAGAAGTGTTGCAGATGTGGTGATCTATATGGCAGACGGTGTGATCGAGGAGATCGGAACGCCGGATCAGATTTTCGATAACCCCAAAAGCGAAAAAACAAAAGCATTCATTTCCGGTGCACAAGAAAAATTTTAATAATGAATCTGCCATTGTGCGTTGTAGCAGGAGATTGCCACAATGAAACGGGACGGAAAACCCGCCCCCTATACAGGTTTCGCAATGACGGAGAATGTAAAGATGGCGGGGAGCGCGTGATGCGTTCCCCGCCAAAGTGGTTTATTATGATTGGAAGTTGTCTTTTTCCTCAGGAGAGAAGAGAACCGTCCACTTGTCCCCGGATGGAATACCCTGTCAAGACAGAGAACCGTCCCCTGTTTTTTCGTGTCTTTCCGTGCTACCTTTCCTCTAATTCTACACCCCACTGCTTCATTTTCTCACGAAATTCCATTTCATCAACTTCATAGTGTCGTCCTCGTTTCCAGTTTTCTGGAGTGGGATTAAAGTTAATATAAATACAGGAAAATGGATGAATAATTGAATATGTACTAGGACGAATAAACTTTGGCTTTCGAATTTTACGGAAGCAAAAGATGGCTTCGGTCAAATAATAGCCGCGGTATGTGCCATTAATTAAGGGTCTCGAATTGTATTTCTCAATTCGCTTTGTTTTCAGTTGATCCCAAGTGTACAACTTCTTATATTTCCAAAAGTGAACAGTGCATCCATATTCATTCAGAACAAAAGTACGGCCATAAGAAATCAGATATAATGCCATAAAGAAATATACAGGGATAAGGAGCAACACAAAAACAAATGATTTATTAAGTCCAAATATAAAACAACCCAATATACCCGCTGCACAGACTGAATACACAACAAACATTTCTTTGTATTCTTTGTCGCGTGTGATTATCACGATTCTCACCTCTATAACTCAACATAACAATAAAACTTATTCGGATCATAATCAGGTCCGCGACTAATATGCTTTCCTGACCCAACATTTATTACTTGACCATTATATATTCTTATTTTTGAAAGCTGCTTATTCCTCTTAATAATATCGATCGGGAGGACAAGGAGGCGGTTCTGTTGGCTCCTTCTTTCATATTCCTTTTTTATATTTTATACCATATCTGTTTCCATAGTCAAGAGTATCCAGATAATCATTCCGGTCGTTTGTGTAGGGGCGGCAATCTGCCACCAGATGTACCTTTCCGGTAACGAAGAATTTTGACGGGCGGTTGATAACCATCCCTACGGCGTGGATTGGAAAAGTGTGCGTTATAACAGGAGATTGCCAGGTCGCCTGTCGGCTTCTCGCAATGACAGGAAGGTACGAAATCTCTCGTAGGGGACGATGCCCACATCGTCCCTAAAGGCCATCCCCATATTGATGGCTTTCAAAGGGCGGTTGTACCTCAATCCGCCCTTACGCATAAGACCGATGGTTTACCGTAGGGGACGATGTGTGCCGTTCCGAAGTATCCAATGAAATGGAACGACACATAGGTCATTTCCTACAAGAGAAACGAATATAAGATGGCGGGGAGCGCGTGATGCACTCCCCGCCAAATTGGTTGTTATTCTTGAGGATTTTCGTTTTCTTCAGGGGACAGCAGAATCGTCCCCCTGTACCATAATTATCGTCTGTTATTTTTGCTTCGTCCGCCGAAAATTAGAAGCAGTCTTAAAAGTTGTGCTGCAGAAACGGCTGTGGCCGCAACATAAGTCAGTGCGGCGGCAGATAAGGTTTTTTCTGCTCCCTGAATCTCTTCACCCGTTAAGATGTTCGAGTCACGGATGGATGCAAGGGCGCGGCGGCTTGCATTAAATTCCACAGGAAGGGTGATTAACTGAAAAATCAGGGAAAGACCAAAGCAGGCAATTCCCAGATACACAAGAGCATAGGAGCCACCAATTCGCGCGGACAGCAAAACGCCAAGAAGGATCAGGGGCAGTGCAAGTTTTGAACCGAAATTTGTAACAGGAATGATGGCGGCACGCAGTTTAATTGGACCATAACTGTGTGCATATTGCACTGCGTGACCTGCTTCGTGACAGGCAACACCGATCGCTGCGGTGGATGTGCTGTCGTAAACATTTTCAGAAAGTCGGATTACATTGGCTTTGGGATCGTAGTGATCAGTCAGATTTCCGGCTACCTTTTCAATCTTGACAGCATTCACACCGTTGGCTGCCAGAACTTGTTGTGCGGCTTGCGCGCCGGTGATGTGCCGGACAGATAATTGCTCGGAATAGCGCCGGAATGTGCTGTTAACACGGGCACTGGCCCAAATGGAAAGAATAAAGCAGGGGAGTACAAGAATCAAGTAGGTCCAGTCAAAGCCATAGTAATATAAATAGGGCATAAACTACCTCCAGTTTAGATTTCTTTCGGATCCATTGCTTCATATAGTGTATCCGTAATTGCGCCCCTGAAAACAGAATAAGCCTGGCTGTGTAAAGTTTGCAGTGCACCGGCAGAAATGTTTACCGGAATATTTCCGTTCATAAATAGATCCTGATCAAAAATATAGCGTACTTCGTCATCTTGCTGTCCGTTGATTTTCACCATACCGGGGCCTGCGTGGATCTTGATGCGGCAGCCACCGGGGATGGACAGTTCAGCATCCACACTGTTGCGGGATGCAGTATGCTCCGGAATATCCTCATCGGCCAGTAAACCCAGATAAGGACTTTGGAAAAGATCGGAAAAAGGTGTACCTTCCAGCAAAAGTTTTTTTCTGGAAATAAAATTCAAATAGCGCAAGCCAACTCTTGAAAAGAAAGCAGGTTTATAGACCTGAATAAAGGACGCCAGGGGTTTGTCCAAATGCTTGGCAAATTCTTCCCAGCAAGTGTAGCAGGTGCAGGCAAGACTGATAAAAGTACTGGTTAAGTTTACCCGCCAGACACCGTCTGCAGAAGTAAACTGATAATTGATTCCTGCCGGCTGATTGCTTACGGAGAAATTGCCCGGTGTTCCCACAATTTTCGGAACCGGCGTTTCTTTGCGGGAGGAATACTGGGGAAAATCATCCCGGATCAATTCCTGAAACTGGGCAGGCTCTTTTTCATTGATTATTAAAATATCGGGAAAACGCAGTTGGCAGATCACTTCTGCTAACTGATTGTTTTTGAGCACACACCGTTTTTCACTGGAAAACATAAGGACACCTCATTTCAACTTTGTTTTTCTATTATAGTCCCCAACAGATAAAATGGCAAGATGAAATCCTATGGAATTCTTTACATTTCAGATTTACCGCTGTATAATAGGAAGGAAAACGGAGGGATATGGATGGAATTTTTACATTGGCTGGAAGGTATTCGCGTGCCGATTATCAATGAATTTATGCTGCTGATCACACAACTTGGAGATGAAAGTGCTTTTTTAGTGATTGCACTGATTATGTTCTGGTGTGTGGACAAGCGGCGGGGATATTATTTGATGTCCGTAGGCTTTGCCGGAACAATTCTTAATCAGTTTATGAAACTTTGGTTTCGGGTTCCGCGCCCCTGGGATCTGGATGAGCATTTTACAGTGGTGGGAAATGCCAAAGATGGCGCTGGCGGTTATAGTTTTCCCAGTGGCCACACCCAAAGTTCTGTGGGTACATTTGGAAGCATTGCGTATACAACAAAGAATAAGTTATTGCGGATAGGATGTATTATCCTTGCAATTTTGGTTCCTTTTTCCCGGATGTATATTGGCGTTCATACTCCTCGGGACGTGATCGCTGCGGCAGCAATTGCAGTTTTGCTGATCGTATTGCTTCACCCGATCGTGATGGGGCGGGATGGCAAAAACATTCCGTTTGTTTTGGCAGGTATGGCTTTGCTGTCTGTGGGGTATTTACTGTTTGTGGAACTGTATTCCTTCCCGGAAAATATTATTCTCTCCAATCTTGTATCCGGAACAGAAAATGCATATACCCTTTTAGGCGCTGTGCTTGGTGTGATTGTTGTATATTTTGTAGATACAAAATGGCTGAAATTTCGCACCAACGGCGTTTGGTGGATACAGATCCTTAAAATTGCAGGTGGCCTGGTGCTGGTGCTGGCAGTTAGAGGCGGAACAAAAGAAATTCTCAATTCCCTTGTGGGAGAATATGCAGGAAGGGCGGTCCGTTATTTCCTTACGGTGATTGCCGCCGGAATTGTCTGGCCTTTAACATTTTCATGGTTTGAACTTTTGGGATACCGAAAGAAGTAAATTGGAGGGCGTATCATGCATTACGCTGCGATAAAAAATTGTGATATAGCAAATGGACCAGGGGTGCGTGTCAGCCTGTTTGTTTCCGGCTGTACCCATCGATGCAAGGGCTGTTTCAATGAGGTAGCCTGGGATTTCCAATATGGAGAACCCTTTACTCAGGAAACCATTGACAGTATTCTTACGATGCTTTCCCCCAATCATGTGAAAGGACTGACTATTCTTGGGGGTGAACCCTTTGAACCGGAAAATCAGCCCCCGGTGCTGGAACTTTTGCGTCAGGTGAAAAAGAAATATCCGGAAAAATCCATTTGGGCTTTTTCCGGCTATCTGATGGACCGGGATATTCTGTCCGGAAAACTTGGTCCCTGGGAGATTACGAAAGAGTATTTAAGTTATCTGGATGTGCTGGTCGACGGCCCGTTTATTTTGGAAAAGAAGGATTTATCCCTGCGATTTCGGGGTTCTTCCAACCAGAGGCTGATCAATGTGCCGGCAACACTTAAGAATAATGCCATCGTCCTGTGGGAGGATTGGCAAGGAAACGGGAGGGAATTAAAATGAAACCAACCATTCGCGTTAAGAAGTTAAGAGCAAATGCAATATTGCCTACTTACGGTTCCTTGGAAGCCGCAGGCGCGGATTTATATGCCTGTCTGGATGCTGATGTGGTAATAGGAAAAGGGGAGAGCGTGTTCATTCCCACAGGACTGGCAATGGAGATCCCGAAAGGATACGCAGGTTTGATTTACGCCCGCAGCGGTCTTGCCTGTAAGCGGGGTCTAGCCCCTGCCAATAAAGTCGGTGTTGTGGACAGCGACTATCGGGGTGAGTTTATGGTTGTGCTTCACAATCACTCTGCTCAGGCCCAGACGGTTACAAACGGCGAGAGAATCGCCCAATTGGTGGTGACACCGGTTTTGACACCGGAGTTTTCCGAATGTGATGATCTGACGGAAACAAGCCGGGCTGCGGGAGGTTTTGGCTCGACCGGCAGTAAATAATCGTATCATTTATGGGCGTGCTCTTTTCTGAGCACGCCCATAACGGTTAATAGAATAAAAGATCAGAATATGTGGGATAAGGCCAGTAGGATTTATCCGTCAGTTGTTCCAGAAGATCTGCATCCTGACGCACCCTTTCCATACCGGACACGATCACATCGTGGTAATATGCCACAGCGTCGTCCAAATTTTTGGGGACTGCAGTCAGATCTGTCCGCAGTTTTTCACAATTGTCATACAGACAGTCACAGGACTTGGAGAGGCGCTTTGCAAGTTCAGTATCTGCCTTGCAGGAGATACCTGCAGCAGTCTTGCTGATGATTCCGTCAGAAAGCGCTTTGGAATAAGCAAGTGCAGCAGGTAAGATCTGATGCAGTACCATATCCACACTTGTGAGCGCTTCAATGTTAATGATCTTGCAGTAGGATTCCATATGAATTTCGTGACGGGCAAGAAGTTCTGCTTCAGTGAAAATCTTGTGTTTTTTCACAAGTTCAATATTTTTTGGGGAAATATAAGAGGGGAGGCTCTTTGCTGCAGTGGAATGATTGCTTAGGCCACGGCGTGCGGCTTCATCCTTCCATTCCTGAGAATAACCGTTTCCGTTGAAGATAATGCGCTGATGCTGTGTAAATGCTTCGGATACCAGTTTATGCAGTGCTTCGTCAAAGTTTTCTGCTTTTTCCAGTCTATCTGCAAATTTTCCCAGTTCTTCTGCCATAATGGTATTAAGTGCAACATTTGGGTCTGCAATAGACTGGGAAGAACCTAACATACGGAACTCGAACTTGTTGCCGGTAAACGCCAGGGGAGAGGTGCGGTTTCTGTCAGTTGTATCCTTCGGAATAGAGGGAAGGACATCTACACCGATCCGCATATATGTTTTCTTCGGATCCTTATAGTCGGTACTGTTGATGATCGACTCCACAACTGCAGTCAGTTCGTCACCCAGGAAAATAGAAACAATAGCCGGAGGCGCTTCGTGTGCGCCCAGACGGTGATCATTTCCGGCGGTAGCCACGGTGCAGCGCAGGAAGTCCTGATACTCATCCACACCCTTAATAAATGCAGCCAGGAAAAGTAAAAACTGTGCATTCTGTCTGGGGGTCTTGCCGGGGCTGAAAAGATTTCTTCCGGTATCGGTGGCAAGGGACCAGTTATTGTGCTTGCCGGAGCCGTTAACGCCCTTGAAGGGTTTTTCGTGCAGCAGGCAGACCAAATTGTGTTTTGCAGCACATTTTTTCATAACCTGCATCGTCAGTTGGTTTGCATCGCAGGCACTGTTTGCGCTGGAGTAAATGGGCGCAAGTTCGTGCTGACAGGGGGCTGCCTCATTGTGTTTGGTTTTAGAAAGGATACCAAGACGCCAAAGTTGCTCATCCAGATCCTTCATAAACTGACTTACCCGGTTGCGGATCGTGCCAAAGTAGTGGTCATCCAATTCCTGACCTTTGGGAGGCAATGCGCCAAACAAAGTTCTGCCGGTCAGGCGGAGATCTTCCCTCTGGGCATACATATCCCGGGGCAGGAGAAAATACTCCTGTTCTGCACCCACGCAGGCATCTACCCGCGTGGTTTCGTTGTCTCCAAACAGTCTGAGAATACGCACAGCTTCTCTGGATACTTCATCGATAGAACGCAGCAGAGGTGTTTTCATATCCAGGGCGGCGCCGGTGTAGGAGAAGAAACAGGTGGGTATGTATAAACTTCCGTCCCGAACAAAGGCAAAGGCAGTGGGATCCCAGGCGGTATAGCCTCTTGCTTCAAAAGTGGCACGCAAGCCGCCATTGGGGAAAGAGGAGGCATCCGGCTCACCGCACACAAGGGATTTGCCGGTAAATTCCATAATCACAGTGCCGTCTTTTGCCGGTGTGATAAAAGAGTCGTGTTTTTCTGCGGTAATGCCTGTCATTGGCTGGAACCAGTGCGTATAATGGGTTGCGCCTTTCTCAATTGCCCAAACTTTCATCGCTTCGGCAATTTTGTTTGCTACAGAAAGATCCAAAGGCGTATTGGTTTCTATGCATTGCTTCCAGGAGTTATAAATTTCGGGCGCGAGACGCTGCTGCATAACCGTTTCGTTGAATACATCACTGCCAAAAATCTCCGGGACATTTTTAATCACATTCATTGCAATGCTTCCTTTCTTGCTAATAACATCTCAAGATAAATTCTATGCGATAATCGGAAAAAATGCAAGTACAGAATGATAAATATTCTAAAAAGATCAAAGGTTATACAAAATGATGAATAGTTAAGCCTTGCAAGATTTAAAAATAATTATTCATTTTACCTATTGCGTTTGTGTGTAATCAGGTGTATAGTATATCTAATGTCATTAATTAGAAAATGAGAGGATGAATGAGAATGTGTGAGTATTCTTTGATGTCTAGGGAAGCGCTGGAGCAGGCATATAAGACAGTCAGTTCCCATTATGATATATGCAAGACTGAAGGATTGAAATTGAATATGGCTCGTGGTAAACCTGCAAAATTGCAACTGGATATGGTTAGCGGGCTTTTGAATGTGCTTTCTTCTCCTGAAGATTGTATTGACGAGGGAATCGATGTGCGTAATTATGGCGAACTTTCAGGCATTCCCTGTGCGCGCCGTTACTGGGCAGATGTTCTGGGTTGCACGCCGGAACAGACCTTTATTGGCGGTTCATCCAGTTTGAATTTTATGTTTGATGTGATCTCCCGGGCATACACCCACGGTCTTCTCCGCAGCCCCCGCCCCTGGTGCAAAGAGGAATGCGTCAAATTCCTGTGTCCCAGCCCCGGATATGACCGGCATTTCCGTGTGACTGAATTTTTTGGTGCAGAACTGATTACAGTTCCTATGACATCTGAGGGTCCGGATATGGATCTGGTGGAAGAATTGGTAAAAGATCCTCAGGTTAAGGGCATCTGGTGTGTTCCCAAATACTCCAATCCGGATGGGATCATTTATTCTGATTCTGTAATCAATCGTTTTGCAAACCTGAAACCAGCGGCTCCAGATTTTGCAATTATGTGGGACAATGCATACTGTGTCCACGAGTTTGAAGGAGAATATGTGCCGTTCCCGGATATTATCGGTCTGTGTGCCGAAGCCGGAAATCCGGATATGGTTTATGAATTTGCATCTACTTCCAAGATCACCTTTGCTGGCGCAGGCTTTTCTGTGATGGCAAGTTCGGAAGCGAATATTGCGTATTTCACAAAACTTTTCTCTGTACAGACCATTTCTCAGGATAAGGTCAATCAACTTAGACACGTTCGTTTTCTGAAGGATAAGGCACATACCATTGAGATAATGAAACAGCACGCAGCATTTATGGCACCGAAATTCAAGGCAGTTGCCGATGCGCTTACCAAGGAAATTGATCCCTGTGGATTTGCTCACTGGAATCAGCCCAAAGGCGGTTATTTCATTAGTCTGTATACGATGCCCGGAACTGCAAAGCGGGCACTGGAACTGTGCAAGCAGGCCGGCGTGGAAATGACACCTGCAGGCGCATCTTATCCTTACGGCAAGGACCCGGACGATAGCAATATCCGTATCGCACCCAGTCTGCCGCCGGTTGCGGAATTGGAAAAAGCAATGGATGTGTTCTGCACTTGCCTGAAACTGGCTGCGCTTGAAAAATTGCTGGCTAAGTGATTTAATAGGAAGGGGCAAACCTATGGCTACCGAACTGGAATTGTTCTATGAAAAGCAGGGTAAACTTCTTGTAAAGAATTTACAATCCCGGCATTTTGATGCTTATTACTGCAATACCTGCTCTGAGGCACTGGAGAAGGGACTTTCGCTGATACCGGAAGGTTCCAGTGTTGGCTGGGGCGGAGCGATTTCTGCCCAGCAGATCGGGCTTATTGACGCAGTGAAGTCTGGAAATTTTAAGGCGATCGACCGGGACGCCCATGAAGACAGAGATGCTGCAATGATGGATTGCTTGCACGCGGATGTATTTTTGACCGGTGCAAATGCTCTGAGTATCGACGGTCAGATGGTGAACATTGACGGCACTGGAAACCGAGTTGCAGCGATCACATACGGGCCGAAGTCTGTCATTGTAATTGCAGGTATGAACAAAGTATGTGCCACTTTGGAGGCGGCAGTACAACGGGCAAGAACCGTTGCTGCACCGCTGAATCAGCAGCGGTTTATGCTGGATGTTCCCTGCAGCCATACAGCAACTTGCAGTGATTGCAAAAGTGCTAGTTGCATTTGTAATCAAATCCTGATCACGCGCCATTGCCGTCCTGCAGGAAGAATTAAGTTTATTCTGGTAGGGGAGACACTGGGTTTTTAAGAAATAGAGGTGAATTTGCTAATGAAAAAAATAAAGTCCTTTTATTTGCGGCATAAGGCTTTTTTTGTATATATTTTCTTTGGCATCTTGACTTCTTTCGTAGATTACCTGGTTTATATCCCTCTTCACAACTTTCTGCATTTTTCTGCAACCGTTAGCAACGTGATTGCTTGGGCAAATGCTGTTTTATTTGCGTTTTTAACCAACAAGGCATTTGTATTCAAAAGTAATGATTGGTCTGCGCAGATAGTCTTTCCGGAATTTTGGAAATTCAGCGTGTGCCGTATTACATCCGGTTTATTGGAGACGGCATTTCTCTTCGTGATGGTTGATATACTGTCCTTTGATGGAAACATTATGAAATTGATCATCAGTTTTACTGCCGCACTTCTGAATTATATTGGCAGTAAATTATTTGCATTCAAAAAATGAAGATTCCCCGGTACTAATACCGGGGGATTTCTATGCGAAAGGAAAGTTTACGAAAAAATAATTTTCCTATATCTTTTTTTTGCATTTTGTGTTAGAATGTTAAAAGATAGTGCTTTATGTAATGAAATTGCCGGAATATTCTGTTCGATGGTTCCGGCATCTGAATGAAAATGAGAAAGCATAGAAAAGGAGTCTAATATGAATACTTCTGCTTTTGAACAATACGAATCCTCCGTTCGTTCCTATTGCCGCAATTTCCCTGCAGTGTTTACTAAGGGCAAAGGCGCTATGATGTACGATGAGGATGGCAACGGTTATATTGATTTTTTCTGCGGCGCCGGTGCGCTCAATTACGGTCATAACAATGATTACATCCGCAATAAGTTGATTGAGTACCTGCAGGCAGATGGAATTCTTCACGGTATGGATATGTATACCCCTGCCAAGCGGGAATTCCTGGATACCTTGCAGGAGGAAATCCTCAAGCCCCGCGGTATGGATTACCGGGTAATGTGCTGTGGTCCTACGGGTACGAATGCTGTGGAAGCGGCACTGAAATTGGCTCGTAAGGTGACAGGCCGTTCCAATGTGTGGGCATTTATGGGCTGTTTCCACGGTATGACACTGGGCTCTTTGTCTATGACAACCGAGGCATACGCCCGGGATGCCGCTGGCGTAAGCCTGACCGACTGCACCCACATTCCGGCACCGTATATGTTCCCGGAACTGGATGTCATTGCCTATATGCAAAGAATGCTGGACGACGATCACTCCGGTATTGCCAAACCTGCGGCTCTGGTGATGGAGACTGTCCAGGCAGAAGGTGGCATTTATCCCTTCAGCCCGGAATTTTTGCATGATTGCCGTAAGTTCTGTGATGACAACGACATTTTGCTGATCGTGGATGATATTCAGGCAGGTTGCGGCCGTACCGGCACATTCTTCTCCTTTGAGCGCGGCGGTATTCACCCGGATATGGTGACCCTTTCCAAGTCCATCGGCGGTATTGGTATGCCTATGGCGCTGCTTCTGATTCGCCCGGATAAGGATATTTGGAAGCCTGCAGAGCACAACGGAACATTCCGCGGAAATCAGTTGGCTTTCGTTGCCGGTAAGGCAGCCATTGAATATATGGTTGAGCATAAGCTGGATCAGGAAGCCGCCCGGAAGGGTGCAATGATTGAGGCGTTCATCCGCAATGAGATCCTGCCGCTGGACAAGCGTTTGACACACCGGGGCATCGGTATGATGTGGGGCATTGACTGTGCAGAACTTGGTGGAGATGTTTTCAGTAAGGCAGTCATCAGAGCGTGCTTTGAAAGAAAGTTAATTTTGGAGCGTTCCGGTCGTGACAGCAGTGTTGTCAAACTGATGCCGACCCTTGTGATTGAAGACGATGTGCTGCTGCAGGGCTTGCAGATCGTCAAGGAAGCTTTTATAGAGGTTCTTAATAAGTAACAATTTGCAACGCGCCCGCCATTTAACTGCGACGCGATCTCGCAATGTCACAAATTTAGTGATATTGCGAGATCGCGTCGTTGTTTTATATTTGTGCAAGGAAAGGCGGTTTATCCCTTGATCGGTACGGCTACCTGGGTGATGTAATCACCGCTGTTTACACCACGGTTGGGCGGACCCTCCAAATAAATGGAGCGGAATGGACCGGTAGTTTCAATGCCGTGTTCCTTAATATATTCCATTAGCGCGGCAACCGCATCTGCAATTCCTTCATAGGGACCGCGGTAATAAATGCACAGTGCCGGTGTTTCTGCAAATTCAGTACGTTCCGGACCATCAAAACTTTCCTCTACGGGAATGCAGCACATAAGATCCAGCTTGTCTGCCTGGGACATACGCATAGTAAACATACGACTGAGCATAGACATCTTTCCGGTACGTGCCGCGGCAATATATGTGTCTCGCAAAACATTTGCTGCCTCTCCAACATTCTCACACTTGTACCGTCGGCAGAAGCAAACCTGTCGAGGAAGCGCCGTCTTGCGGACTGTTAGATCACCTTGTTTTGCGGAGCGTACTTGAAGCATCTGTATATTTCGGTCTAAAGCCGCTCGCAGTTCCGTAAGGCGATGTAAATGGGTATCAATGTTTTCTGTATCGTAATAGTATTCTGCTACTTCTTTCAGTGTCAATCCCAGAGACTGAAGGGAACGAATCACACGGATCTGTGTCATATTGTCCGCCGAGTAATAACGATATCCACTCTCATTGTCCTTTACAGCAGGTGTTAGAAGGCCCGTTTCTTCAAAGACAAGAAGTGTTTTTCGGGTGACGCCAAGTATTTTTGTTACTTCTCCGATCCTAAATAGTGTCTCATTGTATTTCTTCATATCGAATAACCTCGTAAAAAATAGTAAAAGGCATTGACTTGTCCCTTGGGGTACGACATATAATCATAGTGTATCATATAGTGTATTTACTTGCAAGATGCAAAAATACATAAAAACGGAGGTAGAGATATGAAGACAAGAAGTAAACGTGTGGGTGCATTGCTGGTGACGATCACTATGCTTTGCACTTTTTTCGCGGGTTGCGGTTCTACAGAAGTACAGAATGGCAAAAGTGCCTATGAGCTTGCTGTAGAAAATGGCTACGAGGGTACAGAATTGGAGTGGCTGGCTTCTTTGGCAGGTGAAGCAGGCAAAGCAGGTGCTGATGGCGAATCTGCATATGAACTGGCAGTGAAAAACGGCTACAAGGGCTCAGAAGGTCAGTGGCTTGATTCCTTGATCGGCGCAAATGGTAATGACGGTGCAAATGGTACCAATGGCGCAGATGGTAAGGATGGTAAAGACGGCGCCCAGGGCATCCAGGGTGAAAAGGGCGACAAGGGTGACACCGGCGCCCAAGGCATCCAAGGCGAAAAGGGCGACAAGGGTGACACCGGCGCCCAGGGTATCCAGGGTGAAAAGGGCGACAAGGGCGATAAGGGTGATACCGGTGCAGATGGCAAGTCCGCCTATGAAATCGCTGTAGAAAACGGCTTTGTTGGCGATGTAGATGCATGGCTGGATTCTCTGGTAGGTGCAGGCGGCAGTGGCAATGGAACTAATGGCAAGTCTGCATACGAACTGGCTGTGGATAACGGCTATCAGGGGACTCTCACTGAATGGCTGGCATCCTTGAAGGGTGAAGTCGGTGCTACCGGCGCACAAGGCGAAAAGGGCGATAAGGGTGACACCGGCGCTACTGGTGCTGCGGGTAAGTCTGCCTACGAGATCGCAGTTGAAAAAGGATATGAGGGTTCTGAAACGCAATGGCTGACTAGCTTGGTAGGTGCAGGCGGTAAGTCTGCTTATGAACTAGCTGTTGATGCAGGCTTCCAGGGGGATCTGGCTGCCTGGCTGGATTCTCTTGCGGGTGAAGACGGCGTGGCCGGTGTGAATGGCACCAATGGCAAGTCTGCATACGAATTGGCAGTAGAAAATGGTTTTGATGGCTCTGTTACCGAATGGCTGGCAAGCCTGGTTGGTGCAACCGGCGCAAAGGGTGACAAGGGTGAAACCGGTGCAACTGGTGCTGCCGGTGCAGATGGCAAGTCTGCTTACGATCTGGCACGGGAAAACGGTTTCCAGGGCACACAGCAGGAATGGCTGACGAGTCTGGTTGGAGCAGCCGGTGCAAAGGGTGCTGACGGCAAGTCTGCTTACCAGATTGCTGTAGATAATGGTTATATGGGCTCTGAAACGGAATGGCTGGAGAGTTTGAAGGGCGAAGCTGGAAATGCAGGTAAGTCTGCTTATGAAATTGCAGTTGAGCAGGGCTTCAAAGGAGATGTGAATGCTTGGCTGGCAAGCCTGAGAGGTGAAAAGGGCGACAAAGGTGACACCGGTGCTCAGGGCATTCAAGGTGAAAAGGGCGACAAAGGTGACACCGGCGCTCAGGGCATCCAGGGTGAAAAGGGCGATAAAGGCGACAAGGGCGAAGATGGCATCAGCATTGTCAATGCCTATATCAATGACGAAATGCACTTAATCCTGGTTATGAGCGACGGCAACGAAATCGATGCAGGTTTGGTTGGCAGCACCGGCGGCAACCAGGGCGGCAACACCCCCAGCAACCCCGGCGCAACTACTTATACCGTTACCTTTAAGGATTGGGACGGCGATGTGCTGAAGACCCAGACCGTAAATGCCGGCGGCGCAGCTACTGCTCCTGCCGATCCTATCCGTTCCGGCTATGTCTTCGCTGGTTGGGATAAGACCTTCGATAATGTTACCTCTGATCTGGTTGTTACCGCAACATACAACAAGGATAATTCCCCCTCCCTCGCCGTTAGTAGTGAAACGGCAGAAGCCGGCGACACCAAGGTTGAATTGATGGTTTCTTTGGAAAATAACCCCGGCATTATCGGATTGACAGTCAGACTTGAGTACGATGATACTGTGCTGACTGCTACCAGAGCAGGCACCGAGGAAGCCTTTGACGAGCTGAGCTATCAGAAGCCTGCTAACTTTAAGAATGGCTGTAAGCTGATCTTCTATGCAGCGGAAGTGGAAGAGATTTTGGACGGGGATGCTTTCTATATTCGATTTGATGTAGCTGATGATGCAGCACCGGGAACTTATCCTGTGAAGCTGATTATCGAGCAGGCGTTGGATTCAGACAGCAACGATGTATCCATTGTTGTGATCAACGGCAGCATTATTGTGGAATAAGTGAGTATGAAATAAAAAGTATCTACAGGAGGAATTGCAATGACAAAAAGATTGATTAGTTTCATTTGCGTTGTTGTTCTTGTGCTGAGTATGCTTCCTGCAACAGCTTTTGCAACGGAAACCACCGCTCCGGCGGTGGTCACCGTGGAACAAGAATGGGCAACCCGTGGACAAACCGTGGAGTTGGATGTCAGCATTCAGAACAACCCGGGTATTCTGGGCGGTACATTTACTATCTCTTGGGCAGAAGGGATGGAGCTGATTTCTGCCAAAAGTAAAGATGCATTTGATGAGCTGAATTATCAAAAACCCAGTAACTTTAACCCTGTCGGAACCAATTTTATCTGGTATGGCGATTCTATTTCTGAGGTTTTGGATGGAACCTTCCTGACCTTGACTTTTAAGATCAGCGAAAATGCTGTTCCTGATAAAAAGTTGGCCGTCAATATTGTGGCTAAGCAGGTTCTTGACACCAAGCAGCAGGATGTGGAAACCACCTGCGTCAGCGGTGGTGTTCAGGTGATCAATTATGTGCCCGGTGATGTCAACAGTGACACAGTGGTGGATCTGAAGGATGTTATTGCACTGGTGCAGTATGTTTCCGATGACTGCACCACCAATCCCGATGGCTTCAATATTTCTTTGGCTGAGAATGCAGCTGATGTTAATGATGACGGTGTGATGGATCTGCGTGATGTGATTCAGATCTGCCAGTATGTTTCTGACGGTTGTGTGACAGACCCCGATGGATTTAACATTATACTGAAACCTTCTACCAAATGCTTGCACCGCGATATGACAGAAGTACCTTATAAGGCTGCTTCCTGTACTGCAGACGGTAATGTTACTTATTATACCTGCGATGATTGTGGTAGATATTTCAACGAGGAGAATGCCACTTTAGAACTGACCTGGGATCAGATCGTTCTGGTGTCCGAGGGTCATAAAGAAGTGATCGACCAGGCAGTACCTCCCAGTTACACGCAGCCCGGCTGGACCGAAGGCTCTCACTGCTCTGTCTGCGGTGAAGTGTTTGTGGCTCAGGAAGAAATTCCTATGCTCCAGGCAAAGCATCACTCCATTACTTACCGTAACCTGAACGGTGCGGAAAGCCCTGAACCTTCCAGCTATGCAGAGCACGAAGGTCTGTTGGAGATGCCTGAGCCTGCTGCTCCCGGCTATGTGTTCGTCGGCTGGTACACCGCTTCTCAGGGCGGCACCGTTGTGGACTACATCCCCGCAGGCAGCACCCAGGATTACATCCTCTATGCACGCTGGGATTTGGTCACCTATAATATCCGTTATTTTGAGGCTCCCGAGAATGACAATGAGACTACCTATACCGTTGAAGATGAGATCTATCTGAACGATCCCAACTGGAGCGGTCTGGGCTTCACCGGTTGGACAGAAGCCAACGACAAGGTGCAGACCGAGATCCGTGGCGGCAAGACTTACTACAAGATTGCAGCCGGTACCACCGGAGATTTGGATCTGACTGCCAATTGGAAGCTGATGCGTAATATCGCAGTTCCCGGCACCAACACCCTGATGCTGGCCAAGTACAACCCGGAAACCGAGCATTATGTCTTCACTTATGAGTTGGGTACCATTGAGAACGTGGTTCTGGAAGAACTGAATTCCTCTACCCTAGGTCTGTACAGACACACCGGCGCTGGCGACTTTACCCTGGAAATGTCGCAGGAAAATACTATGGAAGAAAGCTTTGCAGATTCCATTACCCAGACTATTTCCAAGTCCATATCTTCTTCTACCGAGTGGGAGCAGAGTAAGGAATGGGCAAAGGAGATATCCAACGAGCACAGCACCCATGTGGATATCAGTCTGGAGATTGGCGGCGACGCTGCTATGGTTAAGGCCGGCATTGAAACTGGCTACGGTTATGCCAATACCAACACCGATTCCTGGGGTGGCAGCGAGTCTACCGGCGGCAGCTACGGTGAAGAAACTGAGAACGGTCAGGAAGTCGGCTCCTCCTTCTCCTACCTGAAGTCTATGACCACCTCTTCCGCAGCATCTATTACAATCAGCGGTTCTTCTCCCCACGGTTATTATGACTATGTTCAGGCAGGCAACATCCGTGTCTTCGGCGTGGTTACCTACGATCCCGAAAGCGGCAATGTGTATATGAACACTTACAGTATGCTGGATAATATGCACGGTGTTGTGCTGTATTATCCTGATGTAAACGCTTTGAACAATCCCACCTGCGAGACACTGGAATACAGCATTCCCAGAGATAACATCGCGGAAGTGATCGCCAACAGCTATTTCGTTGAGTATGTGACCAACGGTGTCTATGATGAAGACGGTAACGAACTGGCGGTCAAGGGCAGCATGAACAAGACTCTGCATACCATTGGCGGCGTTGAGAAGCTGGCAAAGAACGAGTTCACCAGAGACGGCTACCTGTTTATAGGTTGGGAGACCCG
>JAZNDD010000179.1:0-15780 GCA_045587865.1 Faecousia sp. | reverse complement strand
TTGAAGACGGATGAGGGTCTTTATTATGCTAATTTAAGCGATATTTTTATATTTTGCTTTTGGTTTTTCCCTCATCCGCCCCAGTGTGCGCACTGGGGCACCTTCCCCCAGGGGAAGGCATTTGCCCGTCAAACAGGAATTTGATAAAATGAGGGAGGTGGCTCGGGTCTTGAGCCACCTCCCTGAATTGTTTTCTTTCATTTTGGATGAATATATGATTTTTTACAGCCTGTTTGTTTAGGACAAGGAAAGACAGTACCGGAAAAAGGCCTGGGCATATTGGGGATATTCCGAACTGGCGCAAATGCCAATTAAGTTGGTGCCGTTAAAGTGATAACTTTCCCTAAATGCATCGCTGGCAGCCTCCACAGAGATCCCCACGGGGACAGGATCTGCCATCTGTTCCGGCTTTGTGGGATCGGGCCGCTGCATATAAGCATCTGCATAGCCGCCGTCGGAGGCCTCCTGATCCTGCAATAGTTTCATATCCATATAGTACAGGTAAGGGGAGAGGTCTGCAAGTTCCTGGGAAGAAAGAACGGTCCGCAGATCTACTGCGTAGCCCAGATAGGCGTAATAAAGGAAAAGATCGCAATTTCCTGCAAAGCAGCTGACGGATTGGGCAGAAACCATAGCCGAGAAGGTTTCCATAGACTGATAGATCTCCGTTGAGATCTGCTGATCGGTTTGAATATCCGGACCGGTTTGAACGGTCAGGGTGTAATCGTTTTGGTCTATATTTGCTGTCTTTGCAAAGTGATCCAGGTAATCTTCCGCGGAAGGCTGCGCCACGGCTCCGAAAAACATACCGGTAAAGGCATATTCTTTTTGCAGTACCATACTTACGGTAAAAGCGATTACAACGATTACAGCCGCAAGCAGGGCAAATGTTTTCAGGGCATAGTATTCCCAGAAAAAGGAAAAACGCTCCTTAAAACTTCTTTTTTTTATAGATTTTTCTTGTTCTCTGATAGATTCACGAATTGTCATAGCAGATGACCTTTCTGGTGTACTTGTGGGATACTAAGTTAAATTTACAGACAAAAGTCACAAAAGTCAAGACAAAAAGGCGGCATTGTTTTCATAAAATGTAAATATGTTATAAACACTGTTAATTTCCTGGGGATGTTATGAAAATTACACCTATGCCAACGAAATTTCGGTTGCGGATGATTTGGATCAGCCTTATAATTGAAACGAGAAAGTATAAGGCTTTTTAAGATCCTTATGCAAAACAGAAACTGCGGTGCCGACGGCGCTGCAATAGGAGGCGTCTATGAAACTGAAAACAAAGCCAAGACGATTAGAAGGTCCAAAGAAAAGCGGTTTTGCATCTGCAATGAGTTACTTGCGGAAAAATTGGATTTTGTATCTGTTTATTTTGCCTACGATTATATGGTACATCCTGTTCCGCTATTTGCCTATGCCCGGTGTGTATATGGCATTTACCCGGTATAAGGGTATCGGCAGTATTTTTGACGCGGACTATGTGGGCTTTCGCTGGTTCAGGAGTTTCTTTGAGTCTGCCTATGCCCGGCAAACACTGGGAAATACTCTGCGGCTGTCACTGTATTCGTTGGCACTGTTCCCCCTGCCCATTATTTTGGCAATGATCATCAATGAGATCCGCAGTGAGAAGTTCAAGAAAGTGACCCAGACGGTGATCTATGCACCCCACTTTGTGTCTCTGGTTATTCTGGTGACATTGGTGGAACTGTTCCTGGACAGCAAGGGTATTGTGAACAATCTGATCGTTTCTATGGGCGGCGAGAAGATCCATTTCCTGGATAGCGATGCTGCCTATCCCCACGTGTTTGTGTGGTCCGGTATGTGGTCTGCCCTTGGCTGGAGAACGATCATCTACACAGCCGCTCTTTCCAACGTTGACCCCAACCTCCTTGAGGCGGCAAAGTTGGACGGTGCATCCCGTATGCAGCGGATCTGGCATATCAATCTGCCCACCATCGCACCTACGGTCATTATTCAGTTGATCCTGCGCGTAGGCAGCATTATGTCCGTTTCCACGGAAAAGGGTATTTTGCTGAAAAACTCCCTTAATGCCGGCGTGGCAGAAACGGTTGGAACCTTCGTCTATTCCCGCGGTCTGCTGGGTGGCGACTTTGGCTACTCCACAGCGGTGGGTCTGTTCCTGAATGTTATCGAGATGATACTGTTGCTGATCGTCAACGCAATTTCCAAAAAGGTCAGCGATTCCAGCTTGTTCTAAGGAGGTGCGGCAATGCGGATAAAGAGTTCTACAAGAATCAAGGATACTGCCGGTGATAAGGTGTTTTCCGGCATTTGTATGGCACTGGTCATTTTGGTTATCTTCATCTGCCTGTATCCTTTGTGGCTGGTGATTATCTATTCCATTTCCGACCCGGATATGGTCAATGCCGGTAAAGTTTGGATCTGGCCTATGGGTATTACCTGGGATGCCTATAAGGAAGTGTTTGCCCGGGATGACCTGATGAAAGGTTACTTCAATACCATTACCCAGACAATTTTCGGCACGGCTGTAAATATGGTAATGACCATTCCTGCTGCCTATGCACTGTCCAAGAAGCATTTACGGGGCCGTGGCTTTTTTATGACGCTGGTTCTTATCACAATGTACTTCAGCGGCGGTCTGATCCCCAACTTCATCAACCTTAAGCGTTTCCATCTGCTCAATACCTGGTGGGTATTCGGTATTTGCGGCGCAGTTTCTACATACAATCTGATCCTCGCTAGGACCTTCTTCGCCAGCGGCGTTCCCCACGAACTGGAAGAAGCGGCAGAACTGGATGGATGCTCCGTATCCGGTGTGTTTTTCAAAATCGTACTGCCCCTGTCCAAAGCAATGCTGGGCGTTATTATGCTGTACTATGTGGTGGGCCACTGGAATAACTTCTCCACAGCGCTTTACTACACCCCCCAGTCTACGGACTACTGGCCTTTGCAGATGGTGATCCGTAATTTGCTCAGGACCTTAAACAAGTTGGCGCAGACCGGTGATGAGGCGGCGCTGATGTACTACACCAAAATTTTTGATATGATCAAATATGCGGTGGTGGTTGTGGCAGCTGTGCCTGTGCTGGTTTTGTATCCGTTCCTGCAGAAATACTTCAACAAGGGTGTTATGCTGGGCTCCGTTAAGGGTTAAGGCACTATGGGAGGACTCTTTCATCCGGATTCCCGTTTGGTCCGGCTGATGATGCGCATAACCAATCTGGTAATCCTGAATTTGCTTTGGATCATCACCTGCATTCCGGTGATTACCGCAGGCGCATCTACTACGGCAATGTACAGCGTATTATTCGCTTACATTACGGAAAAAGATGACGCTGTATTAAAACCCTTTTTCCGTGCATTCCGTGAAAATTTCCGGCAGGTAACCCCTGTTTGGCTGCTGCATATTCTGGTAGCTGCTGCATTGGGCGCCGGCGTGTTTTATATGACACTGGGTGTCAAAACTTGGGTGAAGGTGATTTTCGGGATCCTGCTGTTTATCTATTTGGCAGCCGCATCCTATTGCTACCCCTTGTTTGCCCGCTTTTATACCACACGCAAGGCCGCTCTTTTTAACAGCTTTGCGCTGACATTTCGGCATTTGCTGACTTCTGTCAGTATGGTTGTTTTCAATATCCTGCCACTGGCACTGATCTTGATCGAGCCTGCTATATTTTGGCGGACGATTCTTGTTTGGACACTGATCGGTTTTTCTCTTTGCGCCTATGTGAACGCGAAGCTTGCGTTCCGTGTTTTCAAGCAATACGAAAATAAAGAAGAGGAAGACTGAAACGATTATTTCATGCATTTACTAACTTTCGGGAGGAATTTAAGATATGGCAATTAAGCACACGGCAGTCAGCTACTACGGCTTTAACTATGTAGAGCACGCAATCGAAGATTTTAAAGAAATGAAGGCACACGGCTGCGATACCGTTATTCTGGCAATTACCGAGTTTGATATGGACTTCTGGTTCCCCAACATCAATAACATCGTAAAAGCAGCGCACGACCTGGGCCTGCGCGTGATCGCAGATCCCTGGGGCATCGGTAAGTATTTCGGCGGTGAGCAGGTCAGCCTGTTCCTGCAGAACAATATCCACCACCGTCAGGTATCTGCCTACACAGGGGAAGTGCTCAATGCTGCCTGCTTTAACACCAATTCCTTCCGTGATTACTTCTCAAACATCTGCCTGAAACTGGCAAGAGAGACAGAGGTGGACGGCTTCTTCTGGGACGAGCCCCACTATGCTTATCCCAAGTCCTATGCATCCATTACCGGCGGCGCCGGTGACGACTGGGCTTGCCGCTGCCCCGAATGTATGAAGAAGTTCGAGGCGTACTACGGCTATGAAATGCCTAAGTTTATGAATGACGATGTCAAGCAGTTCCGCTGGAGAGAAGCACTGAAGACTCTGGCAGATTGCTCCAAGGCACTGAAGGAGTACAATCCTGACCTGGAGATCACCTGCTGCGTCCACGCAACACTGCAGAGCTACTATGTGACCGAACTGCGCGGCTACGATAACTGGGAGATGGTGGCAGCGTGCCCCTACTTCGATGTATTCTCCAGCACCATCATCAACTGGGATCTGCCGGAGACCTTCTTCCGTGAGATCACAGAGCGCACAGTGAATATCGCAAAGAAGTTCGGCAAGGAATCCGAGCGCTGGCTGATGGGCTACAACAAGCGTCCCCAGAATTGGGAGCAGATCGACAGAATTGTGGATCTGTATGAGAGCCTGGGCGTTGACCGTCTGGCTACCTGGACCTACCGGGGCGGCTACGGCACTTCCGTTGCAGCCAAGGATCCCATGGAGCTGTGGGACCGCATTGGTGATAACTACAACAGAGTTTTGGTAAAGGAGTAATTCCTATGAATGATTTTGGTTACTATAAGGCGATCATTGAAAACCTGGAAAAGGTCAATGCTACCCAGAGCGAAAACATTCGCAAGGCTGCAGAGTTGATGGCAGATGCCATTGCCAATGACCGGCTGATCAATGTCTATGGCGGCGGCGGACATACCACACTTCCTGTGGGCGAAATGTTCTTCCGTGCCGGCGGCTTGAGCTGTATCATCCCCATTATGGAGTCCGGTCTTTCTGTGTTCAATCAGGCACGCAAATATCTGGAACTGGAAAGAACTGTCAACTACGGCAGCGCCATTGTGAAGTACTACGACCTGAAGAAGGACGATGTGCTGATCATCTTCCACAATATCGGAATTAACCCTGCTACCATTGACGCAGCTATGGAAGCCAAGAAGAACGGCGTGAAGATCATTGCTGTCTCCAGCCTTGCCTGGCAGACGGAAATGCCCGCCGATCACTTTATCCGTCACCCCAATAAGACCAACCTGTATGATTATGCAGATGTGTGCATTGAGGACTTTAACCCGGTAGGTGACGCAGTGGTGACCGTTCCCGGTCTGGATACCCCCATTGCGCCTGTTTCCAACATTGTGGACTTCTATATTGCCCACCTGCTGGAGATCGAGACTGTTAAGCAGTGCATCGACCGGGGCATTACACCGCCTGTTTGGTCCAGTGCCAATACCCCCGGCGGCGACGAGAAGAATGCTGCCTATCTGGAGAAGTACAGTCCTCGTATCAAGATGCTGTAATAACCGTTTACAGCCTACAATGAAATTGTAAAAAGGCTGCCAATATATTTTTGGCAGCCTTTTTTGTCAAAAAGGAGACAATATGCTTTATAGAGATTACTGGAAGCAGGTTGGCGGTGTGATCGATTATGTGATGGACACCCAGGCGCAGAAAATTGAACAGGCTGCCCGTATGGTTGCAGACAGCCTGAAAAAAGACGGAATGCTCTATGTGTTCGGCTGCGGACACTCCCATATGATTGGTGAGGACCTTTTTTACCGGGCAGGCGGCACGGCGGCAGTTTGTGCCATGCTGGACAGCGACCTGATGCTCCATACCGGCGCGGCAAAGAGCAGTGTTTATGAAAAAATGCCCGGACTGGCTGCACCTGTGTTTGCCCGTTATGGCATTACAGACCGGGATGTGCTGCTGGTGGTGTCTACCTCCGGTATCAACAGTGTGCCGGTGGAGATGGCAATGTGCGCCAAGGAGCAGGGCATTCCGGTGATCGCCATTGTATCGGAAGCCTATCGGGAGGATGCCTCCCGCCATCCCAGCGGCAAAAAACTAAGGGATGTGGCAGACCTGGTGCTGGATAACGGCGTGTGCCACGGAGATGCGGCAGTGGAAATTGCCGGAAGTGATATGCGCGTAGGACCGATCTCCACCATTTCCAGCTGCCTGATCGCCCAGAGCATCGTGGTGCAGGCAGATGAATTTATGTATCAGGAGGGCGTTCGTCCTCCGGTGTATGTCAGCGGCAATGTTCCCGGCGGTATGGAAAAGAACCGGGATCTGATCAACAGATATATGCCCAGAAATAAACACCTGTAAGGTGAGGGAACGGATATGAAGAAACCGAAAATCGGCGTGATCGGACTGGGTGGACAGTCGGCCTTTTTGGCGGCAAACCATTTTCCTGCACCCGGACAGACCATTCGCTGCAATGGCTTGTTTTTTGAGCCTGGCGGCAAGGGCTATAATCAGGCGATCGCCGTTGCCCGTATGGGTGTTGCGGTTACATTTATCGGCGCAGTGGGAAATGACGATAACGGTCAGATCTGCCGAAAGGATCTGATAAAGCAAGGGGTGGAACCTTGCCTGGTGGAAAAGAAGATCCCCACTGCCTATGCGGTGATCACCACCGATGCAAAGGGGGAAAATACCGTTTGCGTTTACCCCGGTGCGGCAAAGGAACTGACACCGGAGGATCTGCGCTGTAACGAGGTGATGGCGCAGCTGAAGCAGTGTAGCTGCTTGCTGCTGCAAAATGAGCTGACACCGAATTGCTTACTGGAAGCCATCCGTATTGGACGGGAATTAAAAATCCCGGTGATCTTTAATCCGGCGCCTGCTGAAAATGTACCCCTTGCAGCCCTGAGAGAAAGCGATTGGATCACACCCAACTATCATGAAGCAAAGTTTTTAGCAGGCTTTTCCGGTGAAGATATGCCTTCCGAGGCTGCGCTTGCAGAGCGCTTCCGGGAAATGGGAATTTCCCGGTGCGTGATCACAATGGGAAGTAAGGGCGCGGCAGTGATAGAAGGGGAGAAAATTACCAATATCCCTGCGTTTATATATGCCCAGGCGGTAGATACCACCGGTGCAGGGGATACCTTTAACGGCGTACTGACTGCGGGGCTGGTTTCCGGCTGGGATGTGCAGCAAGCGGCAATGTATGCCGCGGTGGCGGCTGGGATCGGTGTGACCCGAAAGGGCGCAGCCGGCAGTATCCCCCAAAAAAATGAGATCGATGGGGCTTATAAAGTTTGGGAAAAGACCCGAAAGGAATGATTGGAATGAAAAAGATGCATAGCTGGAAGCGGGGCGGTGCAGCAATTTTGCTGGCGGCAACATTGCTTTTATGTGGATGCAATGGACCTGCCCAGGACAACACCACGACCGTACCGCCCACAACAGAAGAAGAACGCATCCCGGTGGAGCTGGATGTAAAAACAGACGCGCTGTTTTTCGGACGCACCTATGCAACCGGCGGTGTGGAATGGTTCAACTGGTCCGGTTCCGGTTTTTCCGTGCGTTTCCGGGGCAGCGGACTGGTGGCGGAGCTTTATTCCAATGTGCCGGATAACCGAAACACAGCCTATTTGAAGGTCTATATTGACGGCGTGGAGCAGGAGGATATCGCCCTGAAAAAGGATATCCAGATGGTCACCCTGGCGCAGGACCTGGATCCGAATGCAGAGCATACGGTGCAGGTGCGCAAACGCACCAATGCCCGTTCCTCTACCGCCGGTGTCAGCCGGTTGGTGCTGACAGACGGAGAGGTCTTAGAGCCGGAAAAGCCCAAGGAGCGCCTGATCGAATTTTTAGGCGACTCCCTGACTGTGGGCTATGTGGCAGGTAAGGGCGGCAAGACTGCCGGTGCCTGGACCACGATGACGGAGGATGTAACCAATACCTACTGCCCCCAGATCGCGGATGCATTTGACGCGGAGTATCAGGTGGTAGCCATCTCCGGACGGGGCATTGTCCGCAATAACGGCGGCGATGAGAACATTCTGTTCCCTGAAATTTACGAGAAAACAGACATTTACAATGCACCGGATAAGGTGTATGATTTTGCGGTGCAGCCGGATGTGATCGTGATCAATCTGGGTTCGAACGATGAAAGCGAAGCCAATAAAGACCTGCCGGCAGAAACCTTCCGGGAGGGCTTACTGGAATTTTTGAAGGATGTTCGGGCAAAAAATCCCGATGCCCAGATCCTGTATACTTACGGCTTAGTACGCACAGGAAAAAGCGAGGATATTCAGGCAGTGATCCGGCAAATGCAGGATGCAGGCGACGAAAAGATCCATTACCTGCAGTTGGAGCAGTGCCAGAAATGGGAATTAAATCTTAACCATACCGTTGAAACAGCTTATGTTTCCCGGGGAGAGGCGATTATCGAAGAAATTCGCAGGATCACCGGCTGGTAAAGGAAGGAAAGAGGGTCAAAATGATGAAAAGTAAAAAGATTTTCAGCGCGCTTCTGGCAGTTTGTCTGCTGATGAGTATGCTGCCTGCAGCGGTTTGGGCAGCAGAAAGCGACACCCATACCCATACATTTGGCGCAAGTGCTGTCAGCGGCAATACAGCAACGCGCACCTGTACAGGCTGTGGCTATGTGCAGACTGTATACGACCAGGCTCTGGATGTGGCAGAAGAGGCTGTGATCGGCGAAAACTACTACCTGGCCGCCAATGTGGAAGGGGTGCTGAAGTATTTTACCACCGGCACAGTTACGACGACTGCACCTTACTCTCTGGTAACCACAGAGCGTATTGCTGTTGCAGTTCCCGTTACCCTGGAATCTTCCACTTTGACCAATGAAAAATTTGAGGGTGGTTTCCAGTTTACCTACGATAATAATGGCTCGACAGCCAGAATTTACTGTATGGATGTGCTGAAGGATGCAACGACAGCCGGTCAGACCGGCATTATGGACACCGGTGTCCATTCCCAGAGTCCTTACAAAAACCGCCACAGTTTCTGGATCGATGAAGTGGGCGGCGTGAAGGTCCTGCGCAAATACGGTAACGATAACATTCTGGTGGTTAAGTACTTTGAAAGCACCGGCACATACCGGATGCTGGGTGTTCCCGAAGCAGAGCTTGCCAACGAGGGCGTATATCCTGTAACTTTGTTGGCAGAACACCAGCACGAGGCAGGCACTCAGATTGGAAACATCACCGATACCGGTCATCAGAGTGGCTGCTGGTGCGGTGCAATGGAGGAAGAAACGGCCCATACCTTTGGTGCGGTTACCAGCGATGCAACTGCCAACACCCAAAGCCGCAGCTGCAGCGCTTGCGGTTATACCGAAGTGACTTACAGCACGCAATATAAGCAAGTCAAATACCCAACGATCGGGCAGACATATTACCTGAGCGCCAATGTGAACGGACAGCTTTTGTCCTTCCTGGCAACCGGCGGATATACGGAAACAACGCCTTATTCTATAAAGACGACTACCACATTGCACACAGTTACCCTGAACCCGGCATTGCAGGCGGGCAAGGGCGAATTCCAACTGCTGGATGTGGACGGAAAGTATCTGTACAGTGTGGCTGCAGGCGCAGGCACCACAGTAAGCAGCGGTTATATTACAAATCCGGAAAGAGTTTCCTTCCTGATGGATGAAGTGAACGGCGTGTCTGTGATCCGGGCTTACGGCACGCAGAATATTTTGGTTGCCAAGTATTCTGATGCCAAGAGCGCCTGGCGTATCTGGTGTTTGCCGGAAACAGAACTGGCAAACGAGGGTGTATATCCGGTTATGCTGTCCGTTATGGACCATACCCACACCTACGCAACGGCTTACGAAAAGGATGAAACCGGTCACTGGCACAGCTGCGAGTGCGGCGAGACGACTGCCAAGGAAAGCCATACTTTTGAAAACGGTATGTGCATCTGCGGCAAGCGGGAAGTGGAGATCGTGCTGGAGGAGGGAATTTATTACCTGAAAGCAGCCATTGGCGATGCTACTTATTACTTCCGCAAGACCGGTTCCGGTGAAAAGGTTACCGATACCGCACCCTATTCTCTGTACACCGATACAGACAAGGCAAAGGCTACTGCCGTGGATGTGATAGAGGAAACAACCGGAAAATTCTCCCTTGCTTATCCTTATAATGACACTACCGCCCGGATCTATGTGTACGATATTGGAACAAACGGCACAGTGGATACCGGCGTAAACACCAAAAATCAGGAGGCATACCACCACTTCCAGTGGGACGGTGACAGCGCCCGCCTTTATCAGACCGAAGGCGGCGTGCGGTATGTGCTGGCAGTGCAGGAACTGGATAACACCACTACCGGCACAAAGCAAATGCGAATGCTGGCAGTGAAGGAAAGCGACTTAAGCGACAGCATCGTTGCGGTTACGTTGGAAACCCATACAGAACACAGTGTAGACACCTGGGTGGTGGAGACACCTGCCACTGCAACCACCACCGGACTGAAAAACGGCATTTGTACAGCTTGCGACCGCCAGGTGCAGGAAGTGATCCCTGTGCTTACCCCTGCCTTCAGCGGAAAAGAGGTTAGTCTTAAGGATGCATTTTCTATCCGCTTCTATGTGGATAAGGCAGTCTTTACAGAAGGCGTTTATCAAGATCCCTATGTGACATTCCAGATGGACGGTGCGCAAACCACCGTTTCTACCGATACCCAGGAAGAAGACTGCTATGTCTTTACCTTTGCGGACATCACTCCCGATGAAATGGGAAAAACCGTTACAGCAACCTTGTATGCGAACAAGAACGATGGCACACAGTATTTCGTAACTACCGAATATTCTGTGGCGCAGTATTGCTATGAGATGCTGGAAAAGGAGAATATCGGCGATACGCTGCGCACCTTGCTGGTGGATACCCTGAATTTCGGTGCAGCCTGTCAGCAATACCGAAACAGCAGTGAGACTCCGGTAAATGCGGCACTGACAGATGAACAGCGCAGCTGGGGATCTTCCGATCCTCTGAGAACACTGGAAACCTGCAAGGATACTGGTAAGAATAACGGCGAAGTGAAATGGTATGGCGTATCCTTGCTTATGGGTGAGCGGGTACAAATGCGCGTGTATTTCGATGCAGAGAATGCAGAAAATCTGACAGTTCAGGCACAAAGCGGCGGCAATACCTGGACACTGGAAGAGGTTCAGGCAAAGGATGGCAGGTACTATGTGGACTTCAGCCACCTTGCACCCACCCAGATGAGCGATGCGGTCATCTTTACGGTGTACCGGGGTGAGGCAGCAGTCAGCACTCCGATGTGCTATAGCCTGGAATCCTATGCGCAAGCCTGGATCGACGGAAACAGCGCAAGCGATGCACAGAAGGAGCTGGTGACAGCAATGATCCGTTACGGTGATGCAGCAAAGGCATATGCCCAGCGCGCCTTCGATCTGCAGGAGGATGTACTGTATCTGGGCCGCACCTATGAATCCAATCATACCCAGTGGTTCAACTGGTCTGCATCCGGCTTTGCGGTGCAGTTCCAGGGCAGCGGCTTGCAGGCAAAAATCGCCTCCAATGCACCGGATGCCACAAACTATGCCTATTTGAAGGTTTATGTGGACGGCGCAGAGCAGGAGGATATCCTGCTGGATCAGACAATGCAGACGGTTACCCTGGCAGAGGGACTTGACCCCAATGCGGTCCATACAGTGGAAGTGCGCAAGCGCAACAGCCCCCGTTCCTCCACAGCCGGTGTGCTGAATATGGAACTGCTGGATGGACAGAAGCTTGCGCCTCCTGCGGCAAAGGAACGGCTGATCGAGTTCGTGGGCGATTCTCTGACAGTGGGCTACTCTGCAGCAGATGTGAATAAAACAGAAACTGCCTGGAGCACCAAGACGGAGGACGGCACCAAAACCTACTCCAAGCAGGTGGCAGATGCGCTGAATGCAGAATATATGGTTACTGCCATTTCCGGCCGCGGTGTTGTGATGAACAACAGTGGCGGCAGCGGTTATGTGCTGCCGGAAGTCTATCCGGAACTGGATATCTACAACATTCCCGGCACAGACTATGATTTTGCGCTGCAGCCGGATGTGATCGTGATCAATCTGGGTACCAATGATGCCACCAATTCCAGTTTGGATCTTACTGCTTTCCAGGCTGGCGTAGTAGACTTTATTGAACTGGTACGGCAGAACAACCCCAATGCCCAGATCCTTTGGGCATACGGAATGCGAAACGATAAAATGACGGCGCAGGTGGCAGCAGCCATTGAAGCAGCCGTTGCCCAGATCCATGAAGCAGGGGATTTGAATGTATATTATCTGCCCCTTGCACTGGCAGGGGATATGCACCTGAACCACCCCACAGCGGCTGCCTATGCGCCTGCCGGCGAGTTGCTGATCGAGAAGATCAACGAAATTACCGGCTGGGAAGTATCCCAGTAATCAGATGGAGACGATGTCTTGTGATAAAACCTGTTAATGTAGCAATACTCTCTTGCAACCACGGTCACGCACCGGGATATTATTCCCTGAAAAAAGACCCGATGTTTCGACTGGTTGGCGCCACAGTGGTGCCGGCGGCACACGCCGATGTGCGCATTAAAAACTTACAGGATATTCCCCAGTATGCAACAGAGGAAGAACTGTACGATGCGCACCCTGAGCTGGAGGCGGTGATCGTAGCCAGCGACAATGCCAGCCATTTCCGGCAGGTGTGCCAGGCGGCAAAACGGGGACTGCATATCTTTTCTATGAAGGTGCCTACCTTTAATATGGATGAGTACCGGGAAATGATCCGCCTTACAGAACAGGCGGGCGTGGTGTGCCAGGTGGAACTGGAAATGCGCCACCACACACCGGTACACAGGATCAAGGATGCCATCGAAGAGGGGAAGATCGGAACGCTGCTGTCTATCAATGCAGTGAACTATTCTCACAATCCGGTATGGTGGCGTCCCTGGCAGGCAAACCCGGAGGCCAGTTACGGCAGCCGCGTATCCCTGCGTCCCGGCGACGACCGTTTCCGGGGCGGCGCACTGGCAGATCATCCCCATTTGTTTGATATTATCCGCTATATTACCGGTTCGGATTTTTCTCAGGTCTATGCAGAGGTTTCTCCCAACATCCGGGAAGGGGTGGAAACAGAGGATATGATCCGGGTGATCGGAAAACTGGAAAACGGTGTGTGCTATTCCGTCGATCCCTCTTATGCCAACAATGAAGAACATGTTTCAAAGATGGTGGGTATGGATTGGAATTTGTATCCCAGATGTGTGGAAGTGTTTATGACTGCGGTGGGTACAAAGGGCGTGATCGTGTCGGATCTGTACGGCAAGACCTATTGCCACCAGCAAAGATCTACCGGCAAGTATGTCACATCCAGCTTAGGAAGCGCCGGCCTTTGGAACCGAAGAATGGAAGAATTTTACCACTGCATCCGCAGCGGAAAAAAGCCTACTGTGGGCTTGCGGGAGCATTATAATTCAATGCTGGCGATGAATGCTGCTTATGACAGCATTAGCCAAGGGGAAATCGTTACGCTTACCGGAGGAGATATAAAATGATCGCAACAAAAGAAGAAATCCAGCATCTGAACGGCTTATATGCAGACCGTGTGGTTTTCCACGGAGAATTGCACGATCACGCCAATACCGGCGGCACCAGTGACGGCAAAAATCCCCTTTCCCATTGGCGGGGCGCGTTGGATGCACTGAAAATGGACTTTGCTGCCATTTTGGACCATAAGCAGGTGCGGCATATGTACCTGCCGGAGTGGGAGGACGGTCTGTTTCTGTGCGGCACAGAGCCGGGAACGGATATTATCGATTCCCAGGCGACATACCAGGAAACCCACTACAATATGCTCTTTGAAAATCCTAAGATTTTGGAGGAACTGCTGGAGGAATTTCCGGAGTACGAATTTACCGGCGGACCGGAAGGCCACTTTATCTACCCCAACTTCACCAGAGAACGGTTCGGTCAGCTGATCGATGCGGTGAAGGCAAAGGGCGGTCTGTTTGTCATTCCCCATCCCAAGCAGTGTATGAGATCGGAATATCCCCTGGACTACTGGTATCGGGACTGGACCGGCTTGGAGGTCTTTTATAAAGATTACCGGGATATCAGACCGGGAAAAGAATATACCCAGCAGAACTATGCGCTTTGGACCACCTTGCTTTCTATGGGCAAGCGGATCTGGGCTTGCGCCGGCGGCGACTGGCACAATGTTTGCACCGACAAGGCGCTGACCACCCTGTATGCCACCGAGCGCACCAATGCAGCAATGATCAAGCCTCTGCGGGTGGGCGACTTCACCTGTGGCGGTGTTGGCATTCGTATGTGTATCGGCGATACACTCTGCGGCGGCGAATGTGATCTGGCAGGCAAGCGGCTGATCGTTTCAGTGGGCGACCTCCACGAAGATGTGTATATCAGAGGACACCGCTACCGTGTGGATATTCTCAATGACCGGGGCGTTGTGGCAAGCAAGGAATTTTCCTATGATGAACTGAAAACGCCGGTCTATCTGGCACTTACCACCGATGGGACCTGCGATTTCTACCGTGTAGAGGTGTTCGATGAGATCACAGGCTACCGAATTGCCATCGGCAACCCCATCTGGAACAGCAAGAAGGCACAGTAACGGAGGAAAGCAATGTTTTTAGCAGATACCCATATTCATTCTTTGTATTCTCACGACAGCCAGAGCCGGCTGGAGGATATTTGCCTGGCAGCAAAGGAAAAAGGAATTGGCGCAGTTTGCATTACAGACCACGCAGATGTAAAGCCGACGGTGGATATGCAGAAGCACATAGACACAAGAAAAGGTGTTTATGCTGCGGTGGAGGAAATCAGAAAAAATGATTGCGGTGTAGAACTGCTGCTGGGCATTGAGCTGGCTTGCGGCGGCTATTATCCCAACAATGAGATCTTTGCACAGGCAGAAGAAAAACTTTTGACCATCGGTACTTACGACTGCGTGATCGGCTCGGTCCACAGTGTGGGAAATACCCCTACCTCCAAGAACAATTTTTCCGAAATGAGCCAGCAGGAACTGATTGCCTTTGCAGATCGGTATTTCGATGCAATTCTGGCAATGCTGGAGCACGGACATCCGGATGTGCTGGCGCATCTGACATATCCGCTGCGCTATATCAATGGAAAGTTTGGAAGAGGACTTGATTGGCGCGTTTTGGAGCCGAAGATCCGGCAGATTTTAGAAATCATTATCCAAAAGGGCATTGCACTGGAGGTAAACACTTCCTGTTTGGGTTCTTCTTATGACGAACTTTTGCCCAATGAGGAAATTTTGCAGATATACTTGCAAATGGGCGGATATTTGCTCACCCTGGGATCGGATGCCCACAAACCGGAAAATGTGGGAAAAGGCTTTGCGCAGACAGTCCAGCGCCTGAAAAAACTGGGCATAAAAGAACTGTATTATCTGAAAAAAAGACAGTTTTGTTCTTATTCGATTTAAAAAAGCTACCTTGAGACCTGAAAATGTAGTCAGATTTCTGTTTAACGGGCAAAGGGGCTGTAAAGAAACGCATATTTTTTCAGGATAAATGAAAACAATTTTGGGAGGTGGCTCATGTCTCGAGCTACCTCCCTCATTTTATCAAATTTCTGTTTGACAGCTTGTTCGTAGGGGACGCCGCCCTCGGCGTCCCATCTAAGTCGGATCGTAGCCATGTCGTTCTGTGAGCCAAGGAG
>JAZNDD010000178.1:0-3689 GCA_045587865.1 Faecousia sp. | reverse complement strand
TCCGGACACACTTGTTCGGATTTGAAGACGGATGAGGGTCTTTATTATGCTAATTTAAGCGATATTTTTATATTTTGCTTTTGGTTTTTCCCTCATCCGCCCCAGTGTGCGCACTGGGGCACCTTCCCCCAGGGGAAGGCACCCGTCAAACAGAAATTTGCTGTTTTTACTATTATTAGGAGGACTTTTATGAAAACCCTTCTTCTACCGGCAGAAGCGCCCCAAACGGCGCAGATCGCCGCCAACATTATAAAAACCGGCGGACTGGTTGCCATCCCCACAGAGACCGTCTATGGTCTGGGTGCTGACGGACTGAACCCGGAAGCGGTTGCAAAGATCTTTGTTGCCAAAGGCCGTCCGCAGGACAATCCCTTGATCCTGCATATCAGCGATCCGGCACAAATAGAACAGTTCTGCCGGGACATTCCCCAGTCAGCATACCTGCTTGCGGAAAAATTCTGGCCCGGCCCCCTGACAATGGTGCTTCCCGCAAAGGACTGTGTGCCAAAATGCACCACCGCAGGTCTGCCCACGGTGGCAGTCCGGTGTCCGGACTGTACGGTGACCCGGAATATCATCCGGCTTTCCGGGGTACCCATTGCTGCCCCCTCTGCCAACATCTCCGGAAAACCTTCCACCACCACTGCCCAGCACGTACTGCACGATCACAAAGGCAAAATCGAACTGATCGTAGATGGCGGTCCTTGCCGGGTTGGTGTGGAGTCAACCATTGTGGATTTAACAGAAGATCGCCCCCGCCTCCTGCGTCCCGGCGGAATCACTCCGGAACAGATTATGCAGGTGCTGGGAGATCTGGTGGTGGACAAGGCTGTCACTGCCCAGATCGATCAGGATGCAGTGGTAAAAGCCCCCGGAATGAAATACCGCCACTATGCGCCCCAATGTCAGGTGATCATTGTCTCCGGCAGCCGGGAAAAGGCGGCGCAATATATCCGCAAGCAGTATCTGCCCGGTGACCGGGTGCTGTGTTTTCAGGAAGAACTGCCCTTATACGAAGGCTGCGCCCCCCTGTCCTACGGACAAGAAGCAGATGTGGCGTCGCTGTCTGCCGGTTTGTTTGCAGCACTGCGGGAATTGGACGATCCTGCCATCCAGCGGGTGTACGCCCGTTGTCCGGAAGGTGGCGGCATTGCCTACGCAGTGCAGAACCGGCTGAAAAAAGCCGCGGCCTTCCATATTGTAAGTGCGGAAGATGTAATACCTCCCCTGTGTAAGGGGAGGTGCCCCGAAGGGGCGGAGGGGTTGTAATGGATCGACACGCTACAATCCCCCAGTCAGCTTCGCTGACAGCCCCCTTTACACAAAGGGGCCTCATCATCGGCATTACCGGCGGCAGCGGCAGCGGCAAAACAACCTTGCTGAATATGCTTAAAACACAAGGGGCGCTGGTTTTAGACTGCGATGCGATCTATCACCGCTTGCTGGAAACTGACCCGGATTTACTCCAATCCATAAAAAACCGTTTTCCCGGTTGCGTGGGGCAGAACGGTCTGGACCGAAAGAAACTGGGTGCCATTGTTTTTTCTGACAAAGACGCCTTGCTGGACCTAAACCGCATTACCCACAGTGCAGTCCATCAGGAAGTGCGCAAACTTCTGGAAAAGAAACCTGCGCTGACTGCTATAGATGCCATCGGGCTCTTTGAAGGGGGACTTTCGGAACTTTGCGATGTGACCGTTGCTGTCACGGCGGATGAAAAAATACGGCTTGCCCGACTGATGGCGCGGGATCATATCACCGAGGAATACGCAAAAAAACGAATTTCCTCCCAAAAATCCCCCCAGGAATTTACCGCATTATGCGATCATATTCTGGAAAATAACGGCACAAAAGAGGAATTTGAAAACAAATGCCTTGCCTTTTTTCAGGACTTGGGTATAATGAAACTATAATCGTAGAGTAGGAGCTGTCTCCAATTAAGTTCGTGTCTTTGCGAACCAGTGACCGATGTCACTGGTGTGGCAATCTCCCAAGTACGATACACCGGAGATTCCCACGACCAGTGTGCGCACTGGTCTCGGAATGACAAGAGTGATATTGTGGCTTGCTCCCGCCGAAAACAAAAGGAGATCATATTATGACTACTGACGAACTGCGCGATAATCTGCTGTCCGCCCATAAGAACGGCTATTGCGATCTGACTGCCCAGCAGCGGGTAGAAATGGAAAGTTACTGCAAGCGCTATGCTGCATTTATGGACGCCTGCAAGACCGAACGGGAGGCAACCGCCTGGGCTGTGGCAGAGGCAGAAAAGAACGGCTTTAAGCCCTTCACTGCAAATATGTCCGCAAAGCCCGGTGACAAGATCTATTTTAACAACCGGGATAAGAGCATTATTCTGGCTGTGATCGGTACCGAAAGTTTGGCAAAGGGTGCTAACATCTGTGCCGCCCACGTGGACTCTCCCCGTATGGACTTAAAACCCAATCCCCTGTATGAGGACTCGGAAATTGCATATTTTAAGACCCATTACTACGGCGGCATTAAGAAATACCAGTGGCCCACCGTTCCTCTGGCACTTCACGGTGTTGTTTGCCGAAAGGACGGCAGCACCGTCACCATCACCATTGGCGAGGACGATAACGATCCCATTTTGATGGTATCCGACCTGCTGATCCACCTGGCAGCTGACCAGATGAAAAAGACACTGGCAGAAGGCATTGCCGGTGAGCAACTTAATGTGATTCTGGGCACCGAACCCTTGGAGGGCGAAGGGGCAGATCTGGTAAAACTCAATGTTATGAAGATCCTCAACGAGAAGTACAGCATTGTGGAGGATGATTTCCATTCTGCGGAACTGACCATCGTACCTGCCGGCAAGTGCCGTGAAGTAGGTCTGGATCGGAGCCTGCTGGGTGCATACGGTCACGATGACCGGGTGTGTGCCTTTGCAGAAATGGAGTCCCTGTTCCACATCGACACCCCCACCAAGACCGCTGTATGCATCCTTGCCGACAAGGAAGAGATCGGCTCTGTGGGTATTTCCGGTATGCAAAGTCAGGCATTTGAGTACTTTATGGAATCGCTGTGCGTTGCCCAGGGTGTCCGCCTGACTGAGTGCTTTGCAAACTCCTTCTGCCTGTCCGCAGACGTTTCCAACGCCTTTGACCCCAGTTTCCCCGAAACCTGCGACAAGCGCAACAACAGTATGCTCAACTACGGTGTCTCCATCTGCAAGTACACCGGTGCCCGGGGTAAGGGCGGCGCAAGCGATGCTTCTGCAGAGGCTATGTATCACGTGCGCAAGACTTTGGATGATGCCGGTGTCCGCTGGCAGATCGCCACTTTGGGTAAAGTGGACCAGGGCGGCGGCGGTACGGTTGCCGCTTATATGGCAAACCGGAACATTGTCACTGTGGATGCAGGTGTTCCTGTGCTGTGTATGCACGCACCGATGGAGATCGTCAGCAAACTGGACTGCTACCACACCTACCTTGCTGGCAAGGCAATCTACCTGGCATAATTGCAAAAACAAATGGGCGCGTTGCAAAACGCGCCCTTGCTTGTTATAAGCCGTCAAATTTCTATTTGACGAACAGGTTCCTGAAACGCACAATACCTTGGCCCCCTCCCTGAGGGGGCTGTCACCGCAGGTGACTGGGGGAGTGTACTTCTTAAGATAGGACAACCCCTCCGCCCAGTGTGCGCACTGGGCACCTCCCCTATGA
>JAZNDD010000177.1:0-22102 GCA_045587865.1 Faecousia sp. | reverse complement strand
GGCTCTGATGGACAACGATCCCAAGATGGCCAGCAAGCCCGCTGCCGTCAAGGAGAAGATCGCTGCCGGTAAGCTCAACGCCTTCTTCAAGGATTGCTGCCTGCTGCAGCAGGAGTTCGTCCGCTCTGACCTCTATAAGGGCGATGTGGCCGGCTACATTGCCGACGCTGCCAAGAAGCTGGGCGGCTCTGCCAAGTTCGTCAATGCCATCCACTACATCAAGGGTGAGGGCATTGAGAAGAAGGAAGAGAACTTTGCCGCTGAGGTCGCTGCTCAGATCGCCGGCGCGAAGTAATCCAAACCCCATAAAAAACAAAGGACGCGTTGCAGCAACGCGTCCTTTTGAATATCAATTACTTAGAGCCAGCGATCTGTGCTGCGACCTCAGCAGCGAAGTTCTCTTCCTTCTTCTCAATGCCTTCACCCTTGATGTAGTGAATTGCATTGACGAACTTCACATTGCCGCCCAGCTTCTTGGCAGCATCAGCAATGTAGCCAGCCACATCGCCCTTGAAGATGTCGGAACGGACGAAGTCCTGCTGCAGCAGGCAACTTTCCTTGTAGAAAGCAGCGATCTTACCGGCAGCGATCTTCTCCTTAACAGCAGCGGGCTTAGAAGCCATCTTGGGATCGTTGTCCATCAGAGCCACCTGAACAGCCAGCTCCTTGTCCACATCAGCCTGAGGAACCTGAGCCTTATCCCAGTACTTGGGGTTCATAGCAGCGATCTGCATAGCAACATTCTTGCCGATCTCAGTTGCGTCCACATCCGCTTCCAGGTTTACCAGAACGCCGTGGCTGCCGCCCATATGGACATAAGCAACGGAAGTGCCGGTAGCAAAGCGGTCGAAACGGCGGATCTGCATATTCTCGCCGATGGACATAACCTTCTCCTGCAGGATCTCGGTGACGGTCAGGTCAGTGCCGGGATACTTGCAAGCCTTCAGAGCCTCCACATCAGCGGGGTTCTGCTCAGCAACGCACACAGCCAGGTTCTTTACCAGATCCTGGAAAGCGTCGGTCTTGGCAGCGAAGTCGGTCTCGGAGTTTACTTCGATCACAACGCCCACGCCATTAACCACAGTTGCGTATGCAACGCCTTCTGCAGCAATGCGGTCAGCCTTCTTGGCAGCCTTTGCCAGACCCTTTTCACGGAGCCAGTCGACAGCCTTATCCATATCGCCATCGGTAGCAGTCAGGGCTGCCTTGCAGTCCATCATACCAACATTGGTCATTTCACGGAGTTTCTTAACATCTAAAGCAGTAAATGCCATTTTCATATCCTCCTAAAATTATTCAGCAGCAGGTGCTTCCTCTGCCACAACCTCAGCGGGAACTTCCTCTGCAACCTCAGCCACAGCGTCCTCACCCTGACGGCCTTCAATAGCAGCGCTTGCCATAGCAGCAGCGATCAGGCGGATGGCACGGATGGCGTCGTCGTTGCCGGGGATTACATAATCGATCTCGTCGGGATCGCAGTTGGTGTCAACAATGGCAACAATGGGAATGTTCAGCTTCTTAGCTTCAGCAATTGCGTTGCGCTCCTTGCGGGGGTCAACGATAAACAGAGCAGCGGGGATCTTCTTCATTTCCTTAACGCCGCCCAGGTACTTCTCCAGCTTAGCGATCTCGCCCTGGTGCTTGATAACTTCCTTCTTGGGCAGCATAGCAAAGGTGCCGCCAGCTTCCATCTTCTTCAGCTGTGCCAGACGGTCGATACGGCTGCGCATAGTGCGGAAGTTGGTGAGCATACCACCCAGCCAACGGGAGTTGACATAGTAGCCACCGCAACGGGCAGCCTCTTCCTTGATTGCATCCTGTGCCTGCTTCTTGGTGCCGACGAACAGAACGTTGCCGCCCTCAGCAGAAATGTCACGGATGAAGTTGTAGGCTTCCTCCAGCTTCTTAACGGTCTTCTGCAAGTCGATGATGTAGATACCGTTACGCTCGGTGTAGATGTAGGTAGCCATCTTGGGGTTCCAGCGGCGGGTCTGGTGACCGAAGTGAACGCCGGCCTCCAGCAGTTGTTTCATAGATACAACAGACATTTTTGGTTTTCTCCTTTTGTTTTTTCCTCCACCCCGTTCATCTCGCACTGCCCGTTTCTTACGAAACACTTGGGGGTACGATCACCGGGTGTGTGGTGTAGATTACTATGGGCATAATTTGCCCACGCCGAATTATTATATAGGAACATAATCCATTTTGCAAGTATTTTTTCCAATTTTTTTCAGAAATATTCGAAAAAAGCCGTCAGCACCCGCCAACGGCTTTTTAATGGACAATGGATAATTATAGAACAGACAAACATTATGCATTATAAAAGCGGGCGGCAGATTGCCGCCCCTACATTGCATTGTGCATTTAAAAAAGCAGTCCCGGTTTGTGCCGGGGCACCCGGCACTGATCCGGTTTGATGTCCACCAGCACGATATCCGGTCCGATCCGCCGGATGCAATCCCATGGGATCACAAAATCCTCCCGCCTGCCCCAAAGTCCCAAGACCCTGCTGCTGCCGGGCACAATGATTGCAGTGATCCTCCCCTCCGGCAATTCCACGCAGGCATCGCAAATGCATCCCAGCCGCCTGCCGTCACTGACGCATATAACCTCTTTATAATTCAGGTCTGAAAATTTTACAGCCATACCCATCCCCCCATTTTGTTAAAGCCTATTCGGCTATGGGGCAGTTTATTCCCAGAGTGAAGCGTTAAGATTGGAGCGTGGAGATTTTCTCTTTTTTATGACACCGTGAAGGCCTTGCGCATTGTACTGATCGCGCCCTTTTCCAGCCGAGAGACCTGTGCCTGGGAAATTCCCAGCACCCCAGCCACTTCCATTTGCGTCTTTCCGTCGTAAAACCGCAGGGAAAGGATCTGCTTTTCCCGACTGCCAAGAGCCTGAAAGGCATTTCGCAGTGCAATCCGTTCCATCCAGTTTTCATCTGTATTCCGAGTATCCCGCACCTGATCCATTACGGTCAGGGGGTCGCCTCCGTCGGAATAGACCGGATCGTGCAGGCTCACCGGGGCGCAGACCGCATCCATTGCCTCCGCCACCTCCTCCACTTTCAGATCCAGTTCCTTTGCAATCTCATCCAGGGTGGGTTCTCTGCCCATCCGCAGGAGCATCCCTTCTTTGCACTGGAGCACCCGGTAAGCCACATCCCGGATGGACCTGGACACCCGAATTGCCGAATTATCCCGCAGATAGCGCCGCACTTCCCCGGCGATCATCGGCACCCCATAGGTACTAAAGCGCACCTGCTTGTCCGGATCGAAATTGCTGATCGCCTTGATCAGCCCAATGCATCCAACCTGAAACAGGTCGTCCGGGTTTTCTCCCCGTCCCACAAACCGCTGGATCACCGAAAGCACCAGACGCAGGTTGCCCTCGATCAACTTTTGCCGAGCCTCCTCATTGCCTTCCTTTGCCTGCCTTAACAGCACGTCCATATCCGCCTGAGACAGAACTTTCAGCCGGGCGGTGTTCACACCGCAGATCTCTACTTTTCCCTGCATACGGTCCTCCTGACTTATAACCTGCTATCAGTATTTCCGGACCCGGAAAATTCATACTGCCGATGTTTTTGTGAAAATGTAACAAAAATTTTGGCGTACACTGACGATAACAGCCTACGTGAAGAGACCTTTTTAGGGAAAATGTCAACTTTTTCCCGAAAAACCCGGTGAAAATAATAGGGGAAAAACAGGAACATAATCCTTTATTTACCCACTGCATCCGAGCAGTATGCAAGGGAATATTCAACCGCAAGGTCTGCCTGTTTGCATCCATTTTTAGGAAAATACCCGTTGAAAACATTGACTTTTCCACATTATCCACAGGGTTTTCCACAGGGGTTGTCCACAAAGTGGATATCGAGCGGTTATTCATTTCAGTTAACATAAATGTTTTCCATCGGTTTCGGGTTTTTTCCCACTTTTCCTTTCGTCAAAATAGTGACGATAGCCAAAATCCAGTTAAGAAAAAAAGTACTTGACAAATGATTCCCCGTAACATATTGAATTTTTTTAGAAAAAAGTATTGATTTTCTCAGAAAACCGCGCTATAATGGGAAAACGCATGAGCGTAACTATAGATGAGGAGGTGTAACAATGCCCAATATTAAGTCCTCTAAGAAGGATGTCCTTTCTTCCAAGATTGCTTACGAGAAGAACAAGGCTGAGAAAACTGCGCTGAAGACTGCTGTTAAGAAGTTTGAGGCAGCACTGGCTGAGAACGACCGCGCCGCTGCAGAAGTTGCATACAAGGCTGCTGTTAAGAAGGTCGACCAGGCAGTCAACAGCGGTATCCTGCACAAGAACACTGCTGCCCGCAAAAAGAGCAGTATGACTCTGCAGCTGAACAAACTGGCCTGATGATCTCTCTGAAAATATCTCCTTCCGAGTATGACTTGGAGGGAGTTTTTTCATTTCTCTCCCGGCGGATCTTTTTTCGCATATCTTCGTTTTGAAAGCCTTGAAATACAGGGAGTATGTCTGCGGCTTTCAACCTTGATCTGCGAAAAAATCTCTCGCCGGGATTTATAATTCGAAAATCTTCGTTTTGAAAGCTTTGAAATACAGGAAGTATGTCTGCGGCTTTCAACCTTGATCTGCAAAAAATCTCTCGCCGGGATTTCTTATAAATTGTCAATTGTCCATTGTCAATTGTCCATTCAATATGGTATAATCTAAATAATAAAGCAGCAACAAAAGGGGGTGCATCTATGGCAAGACTATCCGATCCCATTACCATCTTAAAAGGCATCGGCCCTGCCCGTGCCAAGCAATTTGCGATTTTGAATATATTCACTCTGGAGGATCTGATCTGCCATTTTCCCCGGGCATACGAAGACCGCACCCGGCTGATTCCCATTGAGAAACTGGAAGTAGACCAGCCCGCCTGCTTTAAGGCCACAGTTATGAACACTCCCCGCTCAAACCACATCCGCAAGGGCTTGGACCTGACGAAAGTGCAGGTAGCTGATTACTCCGGGCGGCTGAATTTAACCTTCTTTAACAACAAATTTGCCGCACAGCAATTACAGTACGGCAAGGAATATATTTTCTACGGGGCAGTCAGCGGCGACTTTATCGGCTACAGTATGACAAACCCCATCTTTGAATCTCCGGACAGCAAGCCCCTGACCACCCGCCGGATCCTGCCCATTTATCCCCTGACTGCTGGTCTTTCCAATGCAGTGGTTTTGAAGGCCGTGCAGGAAGCACTGGCCATCTGCAATCCCCCGGCAGAAATTCTTCCGGAGCCGTTGCGGGCAAAATACGGGATCTTGCCCGCCGAACGGGCATATTATGCCATTCATCAGCCTGCCTCTTTGCAGGAAGCAGAACTGGCAAAGCGGCGGCTGATCTTTGAGGAATTTTTTGTATTCTCCGCAGGCCTTTCCCTGATGCGGGCATCCCGCACCCAGATAAAGTCTGCGCCCTATGAAAATACCGATCTTTCCCCCTTTTATCAGGCTCTGCCCTTTACCCTGACCGGTGCCCAAATGCGGGCCATTGAGGAAATCCGTTCCGATGTGCGCCGGGGTACACCGATGAACCGTCTGGTGCAGGGCGATGTGGGCAGCGGCAAAACAATGGTGGCAGCCGCAGCGGCGTATCTGGCAGTGAAAAACGGTCAGCAGGCTGCCCTGATGGCACCTACGGAAATTCTGGCAGAGCAGCACTATACATCCTTACAAAAACTTCTGACCCCTCTGGGTATTTCTGTGTGCCTGCTCACCGGCTCGCTGACCCAAAAGCAAAAGCGGCAAGTGCGGGAAGAGATCCAAACCGGCAAAACCGATCTGGTGATCGGCACCCATGCACTGGTTGCCGATGCCACATCCTTTGCCAATCTGGGTCTTGTGATCGCAGACGAACAGCATCGGTTCGGTGTTGCCCAGCGCTCCCGGCTGTCTGCCAAGGGAAGCGATCCCCATCTGCTGGTGATGTCTGCAACGCCCATTCCCCGTACCCTTGCCCTTTTGATGTACGGAGATCTGGAAGTATCCATTCTGGATGAACTGCCCCCGGGCAGACAGAAGGTGGATACATTCCTGGTGGACGAAAGTTACCGGGCGCGAATCAACGCTTTTATCCGCAAGCAGGTAACGGAAGGTCACCAATGCTTTGTGGTCTGTCCGGCAGTGGAGGAGAACGGGGATCTGGATTTGAAATCCGCCACCGTCTGGGCGGAAACCTTACAGCAAACCGTATTCCCGGATCTGCGGGTCGCCCTGCTCCACGGCCAGATGAAAGGCGCAGAAAAAGAGGCAGTGATGTCCGGCTTTGCCGGGGGAAATGCCGATGTGCTGGTGGCGACCACGGTCATTGAAGTGGGCGTGGATGTTCCCAACGCCACCTTAATGGTCATTGAAGATGCAGACCGGTTCGGCCTTTCCCAACTCCACCAACTGCGGGGACGGGTGGGCCGCGGGCAGGCAAAAAGTTACTGCATTCTCACCTCCCACAATAAAAACCCGGAAACCAATCAGCGGATGAAAGCCTTCTGCAAAACAAACAACGGCTTCAAAATTGCGGAAGAAGATCTCCGCCTGCGGGGACCCGGCGATTTCTTCGGAAGCCGCCAGTCGGGACTTCCCGTATTCCGGGTAGCAAACCTGAGCCTGGATTTGCAAACACTGAAAACCGCCCAAGCCGCTTCTGTGGAATGGATTGAAAACAGCGGCACTGCCCAAACCCCGGAGGCAGAAGCCCTCCGCAACCGAATCGGAGAACTGTTCCGCAGAGCACAAGGCACAATGAATTGACATTTATATTTGTAGGGGCGGATAATATCCGCCCACGGGCGGCAGGTTGCCGCCCCTACATTCTTTTTCGAAAAAATTACGAAAAAAGCACCGCTACAGCGGTGCTTTTTCTTATTCTTCATTCTTTTTTTCTGCGTTCAGTTCATCCACCACGATATCCGGGTAGGGGTTGACGATCACTGTCCGGTAGGTATGGTAAATGACCATTCCAGGCTTGCCGCCGGGGGTCTTTTTCACCTGTCGCACCGCAGTCACATCCACCGGGATATTTTGTCCGCCGGAAGTTTCTGCATAGTAGGCCGCCAACTGGGCCGCCTGGGTCACTGTATCATCCGGGGGCGTGGTGCCGCCGCAGGAAATGATCACGTGGCTGCCGTGGACCTTTTGGGCATGGAGCCACAAATCGTCCTTCCGGGCGGATTTGAAGGTCAGTTCGTCATTTTGGTGATTATTTCTGCCCACATAAATGGGGTAGCCGTCTGTAGATTCAAAGCGCAAGGGGGGCAGTTTTGCCTGTTTCATCTTCCGCTTGGCAGTGTCCGGGCGCAAATACCCGCCCTCCTGCAATTCTCTGCGGATCTCCTCCAGTTCTGCATCCGACTGTGCCCGGTTCAGTTCCTCCAGAACGCTTTGCAAATATTTCAGTTCCTGCTCCCCCAGTTGGATCTGGCGGGTCAGTTCTTTTTCCGCATTTTTCATACGGGTATAGTCTTTATAGTACTTGGCGGCATTCTGCTGGGGAGACAAAATAGGCGACAGCGGCACTTGGATCTGCGCCATATTTTCATCGTAAAAATCCTCCACCGTCACACTGGTCTGACCCTTCTGGATCCGGTGAATATTGGCTGTGAGAATATCCCCCAACTGGCGCAGGCGCTCCCGGTCATAAGTGGCAGAAAGTTCCTTTTCCTGAACGGTAAGTTTTCGCTGCAGCCGCTGGCACAGATTGCTGACAGTCTTTCGCACCGCCTGACTTTTCTGGCGCATTGCATCCTTCCGGTCCCGGAGGATATAAAACCGGTCCATCAGATCTCCAAAGGTTTCCCCCTGCCTATGCTCTCCGTACTGGCGAATAGGGCAAAAGGCAAATTGCTTAGGCGTTCCGTCCGGCTGGGTACTATAGTAAGGGGCAGGATGGGTCAGATGCTCCTGGAAGAAAAGTTTCAGTTTTTCTGCAATGGGGGCTGTATCGACACCCTCCAGGCGGGCATCCGTATCCCCCGCCGCAAACAATGCCGCTTCCCGGCACACCAAGGGAGATAGACCCCCAAAGAAATCCATCAGCCGGTCTGCCAGAATATCTGCACCCGGTTTGGTAAATAGGTTTACATAACTTTCCGGGTCGCAGGGATTTTCTTTTCCGATGGGATCCGGCTCCTGGTAGTACATTCCGGGAAGCGCCGGACGCTTAGCGGTTTCATCCAGCCCCACCCTTCGCAGGCAGTCGATGATCCGTCCGTCCGGACCCAGCAAATATAAATTGCAGGTTCTGCCCATCAGCTCTGCCACCAGTTTTTTTTGCACCGGGTCACCCATTTCGTCAATGCAGTCAAAGGTGAAGAAGGCACACCGCTCCATCGGCAGTTGGGAAACTTCCCGCAAGCGGGCTCCGGACAGATGCTTTCGCAGAAGCATACAAAACATCGGAGGCTGAGCAGGATTTTCCGGATTGGCAGATGTGAGATGGAGCCGGGGCGCAGCGGGAGATGCCACGATCATCAGTTTTTGCCGGCCTTCCTGACTTTTTAGGTGGAGAATCACCGTATCCCGGCTGGGCTGGTGGATCTTCTCCACCCGGGCACCGTCGGTCTTTTCCCGGATCTCATCCAAAACCGCCTTTAGAAAAAACGCATCAAACGCCATAATATGCCTCCATACAAAGGGAAAACAGTTCATTTACCCGGTCTTTCCGACCCAGCAGATACAAAGCACCAAACAAAGTTTCCAGTCCGGTAGCCTTCTGATACTCCTGGGGCGTTGCAGACTTTGGGGCTGCGTGGGTATGGGCATTTTTGCCCCGGCGGTAATAGGCAAATTCCTCATCCGTCAGGTGGGGCTTAAGTTTATCTGCAAATTTTGCCTGGGTGGGGGCTTTCACCAGCGCCACTGTATCTTTATGCAGTTTTAATACCGTCTGGTCACCTTTTGCGCACAAATATGTGCGGCAAAGAAGTTCATATACACCGTCTCCAATGTGGGCAAGTCCCAGATTGGAAATGGCGTTTACCTGGGCCGGGTCGAAATTCATTTCAAAAAAGTTTTCCACAAATTGTCTCCTCGATTCAGTAGCAATTGGGCACACAGCCCGGTAAAAAGACCTGTGATAATGCTGCACAGAAGCATCACCGGCAGGTAGATCACAAGACCCGGCGTACCGGTAAACAGTACCGCCACCGCCATTTGCCCTATGCTATGGGCAATCGCCCCCAAACAGCCTGCCACCCAGATCTGCTTTTTCGTTAAGATCCGTTTCAGCGCCACCGCTGTCAACCAAGCAAGCAGTCCCCCGGCCGCAGAATAGAAGATGGTGCCAAACTGACCGGAAAAAATTGCGCCCAGAAAGATCCGCACAAATAAAATCGCCGCCGCTTCTTTGCCTCCCAGCAAAAACACCGCAAACACCGTAACAATATTGCTCAAACCCAGTTTGATACCGGGGATCGGCACAAGGGCCGGGATCTGCGCCTCCACCATAAAGATGGTCAGGGCAATGGCGGTCAAAAGTGCCATCAATACCAGTTTTTTGTTTTTCACGCACCCACCGCCTTTCTTAAATATGGTAACAAATTTTCCCCTTGCTGTCAAATTCCTGTTTGATGCACTGTCGTGCGAATGGACAATGGATAATTATGGTATTTCCTTCGGAAAGGATTGAAATATAGTCCGCTTTGCGGACACATTCATTTTGCATTTTGCATTTTTATCGGGCATCAGCCCAATAAACTGAAATTTCTATGTGAAAGCAAAAGGACACCCCGGGGGTGTCCTTATAATGCTCAATTGCGGATATTACAGCACCAAAGACGGTGCGGTATACACGCGGGTGCCATACTCCTGATCCAGAGAATACAGGCCCTTGGGATCGCAGCCGAAGAGTTTATAGCGGCTGATCATCTTGTCTGCATTTTCTTCCTCTTCCATCTGCTCATCTACGAACCAGTCCAAAAATTTCATTGTCCGGTAGTCCTTTGCCTGATGGGCTTCGTGGTAGATGTTGTTGATCAGAGCCGTCACATAGCGTTCGTGCTCTGCAGCGATCTCCAGGGGATCCAGGATATTATGAAATTCCTTATCCGGCTTGCCGATCGCTTCCAGTGTCACCTTCAGGCCGTTATTTTGCATATACTTCATAAACAGCAGGGCGTGATCCCGCTCTTCCTGTGCCTGAATCATATAGTAGTTGGCATAGCCATCCAGATCCAGTTCATCATAATAATTTGCAATATCCAGATACAAATAGGCGCTGTATAACTCCTTATTGATCTGATCGTTAAGTAACGTGGAAATCTTTTCGTTCATACTATTCTCCTTTTTTAAGGTACGGACCGCCGGTTTTGCCAGCGGTCCTGAGATATCTTAATCGTCCCAATCTTTGTCTGCATCCAGGATCTTTCCATACTCGGCGCAGATCTCATAAGAGTACTCGTAACCGTCTTTTTTAAACTCCACTTCGTAGTAGTGCTCTTCCCGGTCAAACTCCACCGTCAGAGTTCTGACGCTGTCGCTTGTCAGTCCGGCGTGCTCCAATGCAATTTCCTGGGCCTGTTCACTGGTTACATTTTTCAGGGGCAGGTCTGCATCAATGTGATCTTTTTCCAATTTGATGATCTCTCCCGTCTGCACATCCAGTTCAAATTCGTAACTGAATTCGCCATACCGGAAGTCCACATCATAGTGGGTGCCGTTCTCGTCTGTATCCAGCCGGGTATGCAGATGTTTCACATCTTCATTGGCAGCACCTACGTGATCCAGGGCAAACTGTACGGCAGTCTGCTTGGTAAGGGGCAATGCTGTGGGCGCAACGGTAGGATTACTTTCCGGTGCTTGCGGGGCAGGTGTATTTTGCGGGGCAGGAACATCTGTCCCAGAGGGCTGACAGCCGGCAAACACCGACACAACCAGTACTAAGACCAACAAAATCGTCCACTTTTTCATATTGCATTCCTCCTTATTGGGATAGGCTTTCTCTGAAAATTACTTGAAATAACGCTCCAGTAGACCCTTCAGTGCCTTGCCGTGGCGAGCCTCGTCACGAGCCATTTCGTGAACGGTATCGTGGATGGCATCCAGGCCATTCTTCTTGGCGCAGATCGCAAGATCCGTCTTGCCCTGGGTTGCGCCGAATTCACAGTCCACGCGCCAAGCCAGGTTTTCCTTGGTGGTAGCCTTCATATTGGGCTCCAGGTCCTCGCCCAGCAGTTCTGCAAACTTTGCTGCATGCTCGGCTTCTTCCCAGGCTGCCTTCTCCCAGTACAGGCCGATCTCAGGATAGCCTTCCCGGTGTGCGATCCGGGCCATACACAGGTACATACCCACTTCGCTGCACTCACCGTTGAAGTTTGCCATCAACTGGTCGAAGATATACTTCTTATCTTCCTCAGAGATATCGGGGTTATTCTTAACAGTCTTTGCATAGATGCCATACTCGTGTTCGGCAGCCAGCTTCATATCGCCAGCCTGCTCCACAAACTTGGAAGCAGGAACCTTACATACAGGGCACTTGAAATCCTCAGCCAACGCATCGGCAGTGTGAACATAACCGCAAACAGAGCATACAAACTTTTTCATAAATATTTCCTCCAAAAAATGTTTTTATTTTTATTTATAAATTATTCTGCTTCTTCAAACTGGTCCGGGCCTACAAAGCACAGGGGGCACTCGTAATCTTCCGGAAGTTCATCGCCCTCATAGACGAAACCGCAAACAGTGCAAACAAACTTTTTCATGCTGTTTCACCACCTCTCTGGTTTTTCTCTAAACAAGATTTGCATTGGCCGGTGAAACTTAGTTGGCAGTCGGCCACCTGACCGCCGCTGCAAGTTTCTGCTGTGCTGGTAAGGGTTGCCGGGATCTGCATTTCCATCAGGTCGATCACCGCGCAACAATCATTGCAAATAAAGTGCACGTGGGGGTCTGTATTTCCGTCGAACCTTTCTACACCGCCAACCGTTGCCACACAACTGGCAAGACCCTGCTTGCGAAACAGACTTAAGTTCCGATAGACCGTTCCCAGAGAAAGATCCGGGATCTGGGGCTTTAATCCGGCAAAAACCATTTCCGCGGAAGGGTGGTCCGTGGTGTTTTGCAAATAGGAAAGGATCGCGTTTCGTTTCCGAAATTGCTTTGTGACTGCTTCCATTGTTTCACCTCCCAAATAAGAATAATTCTTATTTACAAATAGAGTATAACACAGACTTTTTTATTTGTCAATAAGAATTATTCTTATTTAGAAAAATTTTTATCGGGCATCAGCCCGATAAACAGAAATTTGCCGCCTTGATTTTTACTGTTATATATAATATTATAATGTATATAATCATTTATATACTGGAGGGATGTTGTATGGCAGATAAATTATCCGGTGGCCGGGGCTGTTTTTTAGGCCTGGCTGTAGGCGATGCTATGGGCACTCCCGTGGATAAAAAATCCCTTGCAGAAATTTATGAAGACTACGGTCCCAACGGCCTTTTGGGCTACGACCTGACAAACGGCAATGCGGAAGTTTCCTCTTATACACAAATCGCCGCTTATACTGCCAACGGCATTTTGCTAGGCGTTGCCAGAGGAAAGCAGGATCTTCTTCCTTATATTACCGTGGGCCTGCGGGAGTGGGCGCGCAACCAGAATTTCCACCGGGATCCGGAAACGAGCCACTGCTGGGTGGCAAAACCCAAATGCCTGCGTATGCACAACAACCGGGATGCCCGGATGCTGGATGCACTGCGTATGCAAACACTGGGTTCTCCGGACGCCACCACCAATCTCAACTATACCCCCGGTGCGCTGGCCGAGGCAATTCCCCTTGCCCTGTATGCCTATGCCCATCAAATCAGCACAGAGCACTTGGCGACCCTTGCCATCCGCACCGCCGCCCTGACCCACGGACATCCGGAGACATTTTTGTCTGTGGGCGTGCTGGCTGTGAGCCTTTTGGAGATATTATCCGACCCAGGTGTTTCTGTAAAAGATCAGATCTGCAAAGGGGTACAAAAAATACAGGCCCAGTACGGACAGGCCTTCCCCGCTGCCACAGACCGGCTGGCTGCCCGGATCGACCGTGCCATTTTAATGGCGCTGGACGATAAATTTGACATCCGGGTGGAAATGGAACGGCTGGAGTGCAGCACTGCTGCAGACTCTCTGGCAGGCAGTGTATATGCCTGCATCACCAGCGGCGATGATTTTGACACTGCCCTGATCACCGCCGTCAATCACTCTGGTGCCAGCGCAGGTGTGGGCGCCATTACCGGCGCAATTATGGGTGCAAAACTGGGGGCAGACGCCCTGCCGGATTTTTATCTGGAATCTTTGGTGTGCGCACCGGAACTGGAAATTTTGTCTGGGGACCTGATTGCAAGCAAGGTCACTTCCGGACTCTTTGACGATGCCTGGGATCATAAATATATCCAGGGTCTTCCACCGGAATAATTTTTTTCAAAAAACCCTTGCAAAATGAAAATTCGGTGGTATAATACCAGTGTAAGTATTGACGATTTAGAGAGAGGGGTTCGCCCCTCTCTCTTATTTGTGCAGTGAAAAGGAGTAGGAATCACCTTGAAAATTACTGAACAAGTTGAAGCATTCGCCAGGCCTGTGGTAGAAGAAAAAGGCTGCAGCCTTTGGGATGTGGAATATGTACGGGAAGGCTCTGAGCGTTACCTGCGGCTCTACATCGACAAAGAAGGCGGCGTGGACATTGCAGACTGTGAAGCAGTCCACCGTGCCATCGACCCCATTCTGGATGAAAAAGACCCCATTGCAGAAAGTTACCATTTTGAAGTTTGCTCCGCCGGTTTGGAGCGAGCTCTGAAACGGCCTTCTGACTTCCAGCAGTTTATGGGAAGTCCTGTGCTGGTAAAACTCTACCGTCCCAGAAACGGTCTGAAAGAATTCCCCGGCATCCTGCGGGGCTACGAGGACGGTTGCGTCACCGTAGAAGCAGGGAAAGAAACCATCACCTTTACAAAATCCGAAGTTGCACTGGTGCGCCTTCGTGTAGAATTCTAAAATAAAAATATTAAATACAAAATAAGCCTGAATCCTAACTCAGTTACTGTGTTGTTCCGCGCTTGTAGGGAATGCATATATCCGTTCCCTACAAGCATAGCAATGACACACTAACCGGATGCGGGGCAGGCAAAGGAGGACAACAAAAATGGCAAGAGGTAAGAAGCAGGCAGCCGCACCTAAAATCGATATTGGTGCAGAGATTTTTGCCAGCCTGCGGGATCTGGAGAAACTCAAGGGCATCCCTGTAGAGTATATGGTGGAGCGGCTGAAGCAGGCGCTGACCAATGCTTACCGGAAGGATCGGGAAGACAATCGGGACATCCCCGCTGAAAATGTGGTGGTGGATCTGAGCGAAAAGGGTCTTTTTATGCACCTGGTAAAGACCGCTGTTGAGGAAGTGGAAGACTCCGCTGTAGAGATCCATATTGACGCCGCCCGGAATATGAATCCGGACATTCAGGTGGGTGAAACCGTCACCATCCCTGTGGACATCCAGAAATTCGGACGGATCGCCGCTCAGACTGCCAAGCAGGTAGTCATTCAGGGTATCCGTGAGGCTGAGCGTGGCGCGATCTACGAAAGTTATTCCTCCAAAAATCAGGAATTGCTCACCGGTACGGTTCTGCGGGTAGATCCCTCCGGCGATGTGTTCGTTCAGGTGGGTCAGGGCAGCGACCAGCACAATGCCGTCCTGCGCACCAGCGAGCAGATCCCCGGTGAAAGTTATGAGCCCGGCAATCTGATCCGGGTGTATGTGCTGGAGACCCGTCAGTCTGCCAAGGCTACCAATGTTTATGTATCCCGGACACACCCCAACGTGGTGCGCCGTCTGTTTGAACTGGAAACTCCGGAAATTGCCGATGGTCAGGTGGAGATCCGCAACATTGCCCGAGAGGCAGGCAGCCGCAGTAAGATTGCTGTGCGTGCCGCTATGGAAAATGTGGATCCCGTTGGCGCTTGCGTCGGCCCCAGAGGCGGCCGTGTGGGAGCCGTTGTGGAAGAACTCCGTGGCGAGAAAATCGACATCGTGGTCTGGAGCGAAGATCCCTGCGAGTATGTAAAAGCAGCCCTGAGCCCTGCAGATGTGGTATCTGTCACACTGGTTCCCGGCCAGAAAGCCTGCCGGGTCATTGTTCCCGATGACCAGTTGAGCCTTGCCATCGGCAAGCAAGGTCAGAACGCCCGTCTAGCTGCCCGCCTGACCGGCTATAAAATTGACATCAAGCCCGAATCCCAGGCAGATATTTAATGGACAATTGATAATTGACAATTATGGTATTTGGTCCTTGGTCACACTTTAATTGTCCATTGTCAATTTGAATGGAGGTAGTCCTTATGCAAAAGAAGATCCCCCAGCGGCAGTGTATGGGCTGCCGTGAGCGAAAAGAAAAACGGGCACTGATCCGGGTTGTCCGCTGTACAGACGGACAGGTCCAATTGGATTTCAGCGGCAAACTGAACGGACGGGGCGCATATCTTTGCCCGGATCCGGAATGCCTGAAAAAAGCCCAGAAAGCAAAATCTCTGGAACGGAGTCTGGAAGTCCCCATTCCTGAGGAAGTCTATGGACGGCTCCAAAAGGAAATGGAGGGACGCATTCGTGGATAAAGCCCTGAATTATCTGTCTCTGGCACGGAAAGCAGGTCTCATCGAATTGGGTGAAGAACCTGTAGGCGCCGTGGCCCGGGCGCAGCACGCCCGCCTGATCGTGGTGGCCAGCGATGCCTCGGACCATACCTGGCGCAGAGCCAAAAGTTTTGTAGCCGGTACAGATCAGCAATGTATTAAAGTTCCCTTCACTAAGGATCAGATTGGTCTGGCAATTGGCCGTACCAGCCTGGCCCTGGCTGCATTTACCGATCCGGCACTGGCGCTGGCCTTTGTAAAGGCACTGCCCAACCCAGAAACTTATCAGGCCGTAATAGACTCTCTGGACCACCGCACCCGGCGCATCCAGAGCCGTCAGAAAGAGGCCAGAGCCCACGAGCGCAACAAATCGATGGGCAAAAAGCATCGGATCAGCAGCAAGAAAAAGGAAGATTGATTTCGGAGGTGCGTATATGAGTTTAGTGAAGTATCGATTAAAAGAGGTGGCGACCGATTTCGGTGTTGCTCCCAAGGAAATTGCGCAAATTATGGAGGCTTTCTTTGAAAAGCCCAAGTCCAATACCCAGGTTCTGACTGAGGAAGAACTGAATGTTATTTTCGATGTGATCACTGCTAAGAATCAGATTGCATCCTTAGAGCAGGTGTTTGCCGTACAGCCTGCACCCAAGGCAGAGGAAGCACCCAAGCAGGATCAGAAGAAACCAGAACCCAAGCCGGAGGCTAAGAAGCCCGCTGCTGCCCAGCAGGAAGCCCCCAAAAAGGCAGAGCCACAAAAGCCTGCAAAGCCCGCTGAGCCGGAGCGCCGTCGGGAGCGCCGGGTGGTGGATACCTCTGCAGTGCAAGTCAATGCGAACCGGTTTGACGACCGTGTGGACGATCTGATCTCCGAGCGCGTCCAGAATTATCAGGGCGGCAAGCAGCGCATCGGCGGCAAGAAAGGTCAGCAACAGAACCGTAAGGACAACAAATTCAAGGGCAACAAGGCCCGCAATGAGGAGCAGGTGAAACTGCGCCGCCTGCAAATGGAGGTTGCCCGCAAAGCCCCTGTTACCGTTAAAATCCCTGAGGAAATTACCGTTGGCGAACTGGCTTCCCGGATGAAGAAGACCGCCGGCGAAGTGATCAAGTGCCTGATGAAAAACGGCGTTCTGGCTGCTATCAACCAGACCATCGACTTTGATACCGCAGAATTTGTTGCAACAGAATTTGGCTGCAAGGTAGAAAAGGAGATCACCGTTACCATCGAAGAGAGAATCTTTGAAGATCACGAAGATACCGCTGAAGAATTGCAGGAGCGGGCACCGGTCGTGGTGGTTATGGGTCACGTTGACCACGGTAAGACCTCCACACTGGACGCCATCCGCAAAACTTCCGTCACTGCCGGTGAGGCTGGCGGTATTACCCAGCACATTGGTGCTTATACTGGGGATGTAAACGGCCGTATGGTCACATTCCTGGACACTCCCGGCCACGCAGCCTTTACTTCTATGCGTGCCCGAGGTGCCAAAAGTACGGACATCGCCATCTTGGTGGTTGCCGCCGATGACGGCATTATGCCCCAGACCATCGAGTCCATTAACCACGCCAAGGCTGCCGAAGTGCCTATCATTGTTGCCATCAACAAAATGGATAAGCCTGAGGCAAACCCCGAGCGGATCAAGCAGCAACTGACCGAGCACGAATTGATCTGCGAAGAATGGGGCGGCGATACTATTATCGTTCCCATCTCCGCCAAAACCGGCGCAGGTCTGGATGACCTGCTGGAAATGGTCTTGCTGACTGCTGAAGTGCAAGAACTGAAGGCAAACCCCAACCGCCGTGCAAAGGGTACCGTTATCGAAGCCCGTCTGGATAAGAACCGGGGTCCCATTGCAACCCTGCTGGTGCAAAACGGCACTTTGAACCAGGGCGATATCGTGATCGCCGGCACTGCTGTAGGACGTGTCCGTGTTATGACCAACGATAAGGGCCGTACCGTTAAGACAGCCGGTCCTTCCGTACCTGTGGAAATCACCGGTCTTGCAGAAGTTCCCGCCCCCGGCGACGAGTTCAACGCAGTTGTTGATGAGCGTATGGCCCGGGAACTGGTAGAACAGCGGAAACAGGCTGCAAAGGATGCAGCTGCCAATGCAATGCAGAAGGTCACTCTGGACAATCTGTTTGCCAAGATGCAGGAAGGCGAAATGAAAGAACTGTCCCTGATCGTCAAGGCTGACGTGCAGGGTTCTGCGGAAGCAGTGAAGGCTTCTCTGGAAAAGATCTCCAACGAAGAAGTCCGGGTTCGCGTGATCCACACCGGTGTGGGCGCCATCAACGAAAGCGATATTCTGCTTGCCTCCACCGCCGGTGCCATTATCGTTGGCTTTAATGTGCGTCCCGATGCAGGCGCACAGGCAAGTGCCCAGCGAACGGCTGTGGATATGCGGTTCTACCGGGTCATTTACGATGCTATCAATGAGATCGAAGCGGCAATGAAGGGTATGCTGGCACCTAAGTACGAGGAAGCTATCATCGGTCACGCCGAGGTGCGTATGACCTACAAAGTCTCCGCCATTGGTACGATCGCCGGTTGTATGGTCAAGGACGGCAAGGTCTCCAGAGATGCACAGGTGCGTGTGCTTCGTGACAACATCGTCATTCACGAAGGCGAAGTTGGATCCCTGCAGCGGTTTAAGGATGCTGCTAAGGAAGTTACTGCCGGCTATGAATGCGGTATGAGCATCCTGAAGTTTAACGACATCAAGGAAGGCGACATCTTTGAATGCTTCGTTATGGAAGAAGTAAAACGATAAACAGTTTCGCCGTGTCGCGATGCGGCACGGCGAAATGCTTATCGTAATGCATAATGCAGAATGCAGAATGCAAAATGATCTTATATCGAAACATTTTCTGTTTTACCAACCTCATTATGCATTATGCACTTTGCATTTTGCATTATTACACGACAAAGGAGTGTATACTATGGCATCCAATCGAATCGGACGGATCAACGAGGAGATCCAGAAAGAACTTTCCTCTCTTATCCGGAATTTGAAAGATCCCAGAGTGCAGGATACCATGATCTCCATTACCCACGTGGAGACTACCCCCGACCTGCGCTATGCAAAAATTTACGCCAGTTTCCTGCAGGAAGAAAAGGCAGTGGACGCCATGAAGGGGCTCAAATCCGCCTCCGGCTACCTGCGCCGGGAACTTGGCCACAGTCTGAACCTGCGGTATACCCCGGAACTTCAGTGGGCGCTGGATGACTCCATCACCTACGGCGCAAAAATGCTCAAACTGATCAACTCTTTAGAGGTAGAAAGCGATGACGAAACTGACGATCAGTGAAACCGCCCGTTTCCTTTCCCAGCGGGATCACTTTGCCATTGTGACCCACCGCCGTCCGGACGGAGATACCCTGGGCTGCGCGGCGCTTCTGTGTCTGGGACTGCGGCAACTGGGTAAATGTGCGTATGTGCTGGAAAACCCGGAAACCACAGAAAAATATCAGCCCCTGTTAACAGGACTGACGAAGGCTGAGCCGGATGCTCAGGATACCCTGGTTGCCGTAGATGTGGCATCCGGGAATATGCTGGGCGACCATTTTGCGTCTCTGGAAGGAAAGATCCTTCTGCGAATTGACCATCACGGCTCTGCAACATCTTTTACAGATTTTGAACTGGTAGATCCGGATGCAGCCGCCTGCGGTGAAGTGATTTACGATGTGCTAAAGAAAATGGGCGCAACATTGGATACTTCTATGGCTGCCGCCCTTTATACCGCCGTATCCACAGACACCGGCTGTTTTCGCTACGCCAACACCACCGCAAATACGCTCCGGGTAGCGGCAGACTGTCTGGCGGCCGGTGCAGATACTTTCTCTATGAATCAGGCATATTTCGAGACCAACTCTTTAGGCCGCCTGCGGCTGCAGGGATGGCTTACGGAAAACGCCCTGTTTTTGCAGGATGGTAAGGTGGTTATTTGCGCCTTGCCCCTTGCCAAAGAGCAGGAATTGGGACTGACGGAAGACGATCTGGAGAACATCTCCGGATTCCCCCGCTCCATTGCAGGTGTGAAAATTGCCGCCACCTTGCGGCAAGAACCGGACGGCAAGATTAAACTGTCTGTACGGGCAGTGCCCGGCTGCGATGCAGCCGCCATTTGCCAGACATTCGGCGGCGGCGGTCATAAAGGCGCAGCCGGCGCGAGTATGGAGCTTTCTATGGAGGAAGCGGTAGCGGCTGTTGCCAACGCCATTCCCAAATTGGATAATTGATAATAGGCAATGGACAATGGACAATTAAGGTGTGCGCTTTGCGCACAGATTTGAAATCATTTTCGATAGAAAATACCATAACTGTCAACTGTCAATTGTCAATTGTCAATTCCGTTCACTTCTCAAGAAACGATTTTTGATGAGGTCTAAGAAAAATGAATGGAATTGTAATCGTAGACAAGCCAGAAGGCTGGACCAGTCAGGATGTAACGGCGAAGCTCAGAGGTGTATTTCAGACCCGGCGAATCGGTCACGGGGGCACATTGGACCCGATGGCTACCGGGGTTTTGCCGGTTTTTGTGGGCAGAGCCACCCGGGGCGTGGAATTTTTTGAACACGCAGAAAAAACATACGAAACCCTCCTGCGGTTAGGTATGACCACCGATACAGAGGATATTTCCGGCACTGTGCTGACACAGCAGGATGCCTTTGTGACCGGGGAGCAGCTGGAGCAGGTGCTGGAAACATTCCGGGGGGAGATTATGCAAGTTCCTCCAATGTATTCTGCTCTGAAAATAAACGGACAAAAGCTGTGCGACCTTGCCCGCAAGGGAAAAGAGGTGCAGCGCAAGCCCCGTCCCGTTACGATCCACGAATTGACACTGCTTTCGATGGAGGCAGAGGGCATTCGCCTGCGGGTGCGCTGCTCCAAAGGCACTTATATCCGCACCCTGTGCAAGGATATTGGCGAGGCGCTGGGCTGCGGCGGCTGTATGGGGGCTTTACGCCGGATCCGCGCCGGAGCATACACCATTGATGAAGCCATTCCTCTGGAAAAACTGATCCGGACCGATACGCCCCAGAACTATCTGCGAGGAGTGGATACAATGTTTACAGAGCATTCTGCTATCACCCTGACTGCCAATCAGGAAAAGCGCTGTCGCAACGGCAATACCTTTTCCATCCAACTAAAGGACGGTACATACCGGGTATACAGTGGGCCCGGAGAGTTTCTGATGCTGGCAAAGGTAGAAAGCGGCATAATGTCCACAATAAAGAGCTTCTTTGAAGTTTAATTGACAATTAAGGTATTTCTTTCGAAATAATATTAAAATATGTCCCCGAATGGGGACACCGCAATTTTCAATTGTCAATTATCAATTATTATTTTGAATGGTATATATTTATGGAAAAAGTAATTTATGCCCTGGGTTTTTTTGACGGGGTGCATCTGGGGCATCAGGCACTGCTGGCTGCCTGCCGTCAATTGGCAGAGGCGCAGGGGTGCAAGGCTGGTGTTGTAACATTCACCTCCCATCCGGATACCTTGCTTTCCGGCAAAACGCCCCCCCTGATCAACAGTCCCGATGATCGAAAGGGACTGCTGACCGGTGTTTATGCTATGGACAGTGTGCTGGAGTTTCCCTTTGACCGGGAATTGATGAATACCCACTGGTCTGCCTTTTTAACGGCACTGACCCAACTGGGCGCGGCAGGTTTTGTTTGCGGCAGTGATTTCCGGTTCGGTGCGGGAGGCAGCGGAACTGCGAAAAAACTGGAGGATTTTTGCCATAAGCAGGGTCTTCCCTGCACCGTTGTGCCCCAGCAAATGCTGGACGGCATCCGGGTATCCTCATCCCACATCCGGTTTCTATTGCAGGAAGGTCAAATGGCGCAGGCTGTCCGTTTTCTGGGGCATCCCCACATTCTCAGCGGCACTGTGGTCTCCGGCAGAAAACTCGGTCGCACTTTAGGCATTCCCACAGCAAATATCCCTTTGCCGGAGGGTGTGATCTGCCCCAGACACGGGGTCTACGCCTGCAAGGCCTATGTGGATGAAAAAGAATATCTGGCGGTCACCAACATCGGCACCCGCCCCACCGTAGGCGGACACCACACAACGGTAGAGCCCTGGCTGCTGGATTTTGCAAGGGATTTATACGGAAAACCCCTGACGCTCCTTTTTTACGATTTCATTCGCCCGGAGCAAACGTTCCCTTCTCTGGAAGCATTAAAGGAAGAAATTCAGAAAAATGCCGCAAAAGTACGGGAATTTTTCCAAAAATCCTGAAATTTTCTCTTTACAATTGGAAAAACTTATGATAAGATAGTCGGGCTGGCTATGGCCAGACAAAATTACTATGCCCTTTGCCCAGTTTTGGGAAGACACCGACCCTTTACTTAGCAAACGGGAAATATTATGAAAAGGTGGTAAACACAATGATTCTGAAGGAAAAGAAGACCCAGGTTATCCTGGACAACGCAACCCACGAAGGCGACACCGG